>CAZKOI010000234.1:3560-5861 GCA_964554315.1 uncultured Enterobacterales bacterium
GCCCGATAACTGCGATCGGATACGGCATTTCGTAGAACCACACCTCACGAGCCACCTGGTGAATCAGCGCAACCGATGGGGTCTTCGTCCAACGATGCGCGAAGAACGGCCTCGTGTTGACCTCGTCAATGATCACATCGAATGCGCCGTCGGATTTCTGAAGGAATCTCCTCGCCTCTCTATAGACAGAGAAGCGTGAGCCACGCCGGATGATGGTGATGTTCCCCTCGTCATGTGTCGCCGCTCCATCGAAGGCCGACGTGAAGAGTGTGACGTCGTGGCCCCGTTCCGCGAGAACCCTTGCGAAACCTTCGGTGTACACCTCCGCACCCCCAGCGCGGGGGTTCGCCAGGTCGCGCCAGTTCAGTATCAAGACCCTCATCGCCACCGCCGCACTTTTGCTTTGGCTCGGAGCCACGCGCCTCGCCAGATTCCTGCCCCGTACCAAAGGGCGAAGAGCGGGGAGAATCTTGCGAGCACGAGCGAGTCATGCCACGAAGCACCGAGAGCGCGCGCTCCGAACAGTAGTCCAAGCACAACTGCGATCAATGCAGCTGCAACGGCGATGAGGACGGCAGAAGCCAGTCCCGCGACTGCGAACGGGATCGCGACGGCGGGAAACAGCAGGGAGGCTGCCAGGAAGCCCGAAATTGCGTGGCGGAACCGTGCGCCCTCCACCCAGTAGCCATCGACAAGTACGGCGCCGCGATGTTGCGCATGTTTCAAGAACGCTTTGACGGTCGTCCTTGCGTTGTAGGTGCAGGCGTAGTCAGGACTGATGTCAATCCCAACACTCGCTGCGAGTTGCCGGAGAACTGCTGTGTCATCGTTCGCCTTATGCCAGTCGTCGACCTGCGGCTCGAACGACAGGAACGCCTTGTGCAGTAATTGGCGCTCTCCAATTAGGGCAGTCGTACCTTTCGGGTAATAGTCGAACTCATCAATCCCGAACCGAACGTGTCTTGGTTGCCGGAAGTACCTTCGCCATGCCACATGTTCAATTGCCTGCCAGAAACCCGCAATGGGGTTTCCGGCGGTCTCTGCTACCACGTGCGCAGTCCAAATCGCTTCGGGCGTATCGCCAAGGCATCCACTGACGTATCCAAGCGATTGGGCATTGAGAAACACCCGCGTGTCGATGAGAAGTACGTGGGATCCGGTGGCAAGTTCGAAGCCTGCTAACCGAGCTTGGTGCCGTCCCATGTTGGGTTGCGAGCGGACGAGGAGATCAATTCCTAAGCGCTGCGCTGCTTCACGAGCCTCCACAACCGAACCGTCCGTGGATCCGTCATCAACAAGCACAACTTGTAGCGACTCGAATTCAGAGGCGGTGTACGCAGCAGTGATATGCCCGAGTGTGCGGTCAATCCACCCCCCAGAATTAAACGACGGAATGATGACTGAAAGATCCATGAGTTCCAATCGACTCGGGCACTGGCCTACCTTCAGGCCGCGTTCGCTGCCGATCCTAGGGTTCGAGGAGGTTGGCTGGTTGGCTCTGTTGCGATCCAGCAGCTACTACGCCGCATAACGTAGTTACCGAGGGTCTCCACTGAGCCCGGGTCGATGACGGCCCATCGGAGCGTCGAAACTAACGATTCGACGACAGCGTAACGACCCCAAAGTTTGGCAACGAGGCTGACCCCTGCAACATGGTTCAGGAGGGAGACTGAGAGCGACGGAAATCGTGTCTCGGATCTCCGCTGTCGGCAACGCACCACCGGTGCTTGATGATTCCGCCCACCAGTAGAAGTGGAAATTTCCGATCAGTGCAGGAACCACGTTCTATGAACCGCGAGAACAGAACTACCTCACCCGGAGCACGCGGGTTATACAGTGAGTAGTCGTGCGGACTTCAATTCGTCCACTGCCACCGCTGTTCAAAGGTGTCTCAACAGACATCAGGTAGATCGAACCGCCACGTGGCTTCGCCTAAATGGAGGACCTTCGATGAGTGGTCATGGGTCGAAGACCTACATACCTGGCTTGGACGGGCTGCGGGGCTTGGCAATTGTCGCTGTCGTGGCCTACCACCTTGATGCTCCATTTGCCACTGGAGGGTTCCTCGGCGTTGACCTATTTATGGTGCTGTCTGGCTTTTTGATCACTCGGCTGCTCATTGCGGAACTTGAAGACACAGGAGGCATCGATATCCGAGCGTTCTGGGTGCGGAGAGCAAAGCGGCTTCTCCCTGCCGCCCTTGCATTTTGTGTCATCACTGCAGGTTTTGCCGGATGGCTCTTCCGATCCGATCAGCTGCTCAGCACGCGTTGGGACGCGATCGCATCTGTCTTCTATGTT
>CAZKOI010000235.1:0-5856 GCA_964554315.1 uncultured Enterobacterales bacterium
CTGTGAAGTTACCGAGGTTGGTCATCTCGGTCTTCACCTGAGTCGAGCCCTTCTCGCTCTCCGCCGCGGCAATCGCCACATCTTCGGCGCCCGCGGGATCCGCCGGAGCCATCAACACGGACACGGCGTATCCAATGCCTCCGCCGATTACAAAGACGCCCAACACACCAAGGATCAGCGGCAGCTTGGACCGCTTGCCTACTTGAATTTCATCGCCACCTGCGTTGGCATCGTTCTCAGCCATCGCTACCTCCCGATCGACGGTCCCAGCTCTTGTACCACTTGGTAACCGCTGGAGTTGTCTGACTGCACAACCAATTCAACACGCCTGTTCCAGGACGAGTTGCCATCCACAATATCCGCGGGCTTGAACTCACCGAGCCCCCTCGCCTGCATCTTGCTGCCGTCCACGCCACGCTCTTGGAGTGCCTCAACAACGCTCACGGCTCGCATCGCGGAGATCTCCCAGTTGCGGCTGGAGTCACCTGTAGCGTCCGTGTGCCCCTCTACGTACAAGTTTACCTCCTTACCTTTCAGCGCGGTCGCAATGTCCGCAACCAAGCCGTACGCGCTCGGGTGGAGCTCGGTTGAACCTGGGGCAAAGAGTATTCGAGGATCAAGCATCACCCTTACTTCGGTCCGCGTCTTCGTCATCTTGACCAAGTCGTCAGAAATCTTTTTCGAGAGGATCTCCCTAAGCTGCGTGACGATAGGTTTAACTTGGTCTTTCGTCGTCTTTGACTCGCTGGTGTGGGCGGAGGGATTCTTGAGCACCTTTTCCGGACGTGGCGAGTAACCACCCACGCCGAACGCCCGTCGAAGGCTCTCGATCACCTTGTCCACGCGGCCCGGGCTGTCGAAGCTGGCCATTGCCAGCAACATCACAAAGAAAGTGAGCAAGAGGGTCACCATGTCGGAGTACGTGACCATCCACTCGGGCGCACCACCCGACTTTGCTTCTTCCTTCTTCTCGCGTTTTTTGCCCAAGTTAGCCGGCCTCCTGGAACCTCTCGGACGGCGGCAGCTGAACATTGAGGCGATCGATCAAGAAGCGTGGACTCTCACCGCTCAAGATGGAGAGTAAGCCTTGTGCAATCAGAGCCTTCTCCGCGAGCTCCTCGGTGTTTCGACGCTTGAGCTTCTCGGCGAGGGGAATGCAGAACACATTCGCGATCACGGACCCGTAAAAGGTGGTGAGCAGCGCAACCGCCATCGCTGGGCCAATGGCGCTCGGATCCTGCATGTTCTGCAACATCTGAACGAGACCGATCAGGGTACCAATCATACCCAGCGCAGGCGACGCACCACCCATGTACTCGAGGAGCGCAATGCTGACCTTGTGACGCTCATCGATCTTGTCCAGCTCGCTGTAGAGCACGTCCTCGATCGCCTCCGGGTCATGCCCGTCCACGACCATCTGGATGCCTCGCTTCAAAAACTCGTCATCCTGCGTCCGGGCGACGTCCTCCAGTGCCAGGACGCCCTCGCGGCGCGCACGAGTGGACATTTGCCGCATCAGCGTAAGCAGCTCCTCCGACTTCTTTGGGGTCTGCTGAAAGGCCTTCTTCACGGCGGTGGCCATCGCCTTCACCTCGCCCACCGGGTACGCCGCGAACAGGATGAAAATGGAACCTAAGCCGACGATGCAAACGCTCGTCAGGTCGAAGAAGATGATCAACGGTGAACCAAGCATGATTCCGACCAGAATCAGGCCGACGACCGTGATCAATCCGATGATGGTTCCGAGATCCATTGGGGTGCCTCAGGCTTTTATTTCGGATGGTTTCCTAAAAAGGTTGAGGTTGGACTACTGACTCGGCCCCTGAACTCATGTCCTGAGCGCGCGTCAGAGCGCAAACCAACACAGGCTCTGAGACTACAACACTGTAAACAGCACGAGGCCCAAAAAGTTCGAACATCGCCGCTGTTGGAGAATCGGCGAGGCCCATCAAGAAGAAAAGGGGGCCCGAAGGCCCCCTTGTTTACGCAGCTTAAAGGCTACTTTATAGCAACTGCACCAACTCCTGGAGGGTACTGTCAGTGGTGGTGATCACGCGTGCGTTGGCTTGGTAGGTACGCTGCGACTGAATCATGTCCACAAACTGGTCCTCAAGGTCGACATTGGCCTGCTCAAGAGCAAACGAAATCAGGCTGCCTCTCGTACCGGTACCGGGTGTCCCTACCGCCGGGTCTCCGGCAAGCTGGGTCGACTGGTACAGGTTCCGACCCACACGCTTGAGGCCTTGGTAGGACGGAAACTCTGAGAGAGCAACTTGACCGAGGAGAATGTCTTCACCGTTCGTGTACGTCCCCGTGATGTTCCCGCTCTCGTCGACCGTCATCTGAATGAGGTCACCTGAACCGTAGCCGTCTTGAATCACGCCCGTCACCGCAGAGGGACCCGAGAGTGCGCGTACGTTGCCGTCGTTCGCCACACCAGCACCGTCGATCCCAAACTCGAATTCGACGTCCTGGTCCTCGGCGCCGATAAAGTTCCACGGCGACGATGTCGAAGTGTTCACCTGAGTAAAGTCGGTGAGGATGCCATCGCCATCGAAGGTCATCGACCCACTTGAGATCTCGAAGGCAAGGCCATCCGTCTCCCCGACTTCGCCACCATCGACCACAGCAGTCCAGCCCCAGTCCGACGACGACTGGCGCTCGAAGCAGATGGTCACCGAGTGTGGCCCGCCGAGCGAATCGTAGATTGTGATCGAGGTCGCAAAGTCCGATGCCGCCGCCAAATCGTCGATCGAGTCGTTGTTTCCATCGAGTGTGAACGAACCGGAGAGAATCGGTGTGGTTGAAAAGTCCGCTTCTGTCGACAGAGTAGCCGTCAGCTCGAGGGTCTCGGTCATTTGTTGCTTGAGGGCTGAGCGATCGACCTTAAGGTCGGTCACAATCGTAGAGAGTTGGTTGTCCTCGGCGTTGAAGCCCTGAAGCCGCTGACCACCAGCAGCAACGATGAAGCCCTTCTCGTCCATGTAGAACTGGCCGTCGCGGGTGTAGAGCGACTGCTGTGCATCGGTCTCCTTGAGCATGAAGAAGCCATTGCCGGAGATGGCGAGGTCAAGCGCATTCGCCGATTCCGTGATGGAGCCTTGGCCGAACAGCGTGGAGACGGTGTCAGTCGCACCACCAGTACCGATTTGGGTCGGTCCGGAGAGGCCCATTGAGTCCCGAGCGACGAGGTCAGCGAACTGGGCGCGTGCGCCCTTGAAACCAACGGTGTTGATGTTGGCGATGTTGTCGCCGATAACTGCGAGCTTAGTGCCCGCCATTGAGAGTCCGCTGGATGCTGTACTGAGAGTGCTGAACAAAGACATAGTGCCTCCTGTGGGGTTGAATGTGGTGCCTGGCTGGGCACCCGGGACGAGAGGTCAAATCGAGACCTCATTCAGCCTCCGCAGGACGAGTCCTTTGGTCCGGCTTTTGGGGGCGCCCCACCCCCAAGATTAGGTCGCGCGCCTACCGCACGACAAAAGTGGAATCGATGTTGGTAAAGATGCTCCCGACGGCTTCATCACGAGTCATCGCCGTGATGACAGTTCGTCGTTGAACACCGACAATGAATGCGTGCTCGTCGTAGAGAACGAGACTCTCTTTGGCCCCCTTCGAGGCGAGCATATCGACTGCTTCAGCGATCTCTCTCGAGGCGACATCATCGACCTCGATGCCGCGACTCCGCAGCCTGGCCGTTGCATGTCTCGACCATCGGAGCTCACCGGCACGCTCGCTCTGCTGAATGTCCTCGGTCTCGTGGCGAGCCAAGAGGCCATCTAGGGTGGCTCCAAACCGCCCGTCAATTTCTCCTCTCGCGTTGCCCGTGCCAGAGAGATTCGGTCGAAACTCCCCTGCCCCCACTCTGGTGATGCTCATGCGGCACCCCCATCGCCGCGAAGGCCGGTCTCCACTCGCAGGATGGCGCCAATCGAGATCTCGACCCCATCCACATACGGGATCGGTGAACCCGTCTCGTAGGACATCTCATTCACGTTGCCCTTGATGAGGTTGCGTACCTCCATCGGATTGCCGTTGGCATCGAACGCATTGAACGACACCGTGTACTTTCCTTCCGACGCCTGCACGCCATGAAGGTCGTTACCATCCCAGGTCCAGGAACTCTCGCCTTTCGGAAAGCCCTCGAGCTCTTGGCGGGCGACCACTTTACCGTCCTCATCCATGATCGTGACGGTCATGCGCTCAATCTCACCCGCCGACGCGAAGTGAATGTCCTGAGCACCCTCACCGCTGTACGCAATATCATCGCTGTAGGCGGTGACGTCACGCCCGAGAAGCTGAGTCATCGACGCGTTGTTCATCGATGAAGTTGCAGCGTAGAGATCCCCAAGCGCGGTATTGACACCCATCAGCTGTTCAAGAGAAGTGAACTGCGCGAGCTGCGCCATGAACTGCTCATTTCCTTGTGGGTTGAGCGGATCCTGGTGCTGCATTTGCGCGACGAGCAGCTTGAGGAAGGAGTCCTGCCCGAGCTCACTCGAGGTCGACTTAGGCAAGCTTTGCTGCGCGACATGCGCCTCATAACTGCTGACGTTCTCAACTCCGCCGATCATCCTTTCATCTCCTTGAGCCTCATGGCTCGGGTATGACTCTTCGGATGGTCCTCGATATTTTTTTAAGCCCCGATACAGGTTTTTTTATATTTATTTTTAGGCCCCTAGAACGGCAAATGCCGCACCCTATCTGGACCTCCAGATGGATGCGGCATGAGATGTCCAACCGTTCACCCGAACGTAAACAGTTGTTCCACGTGTATTCGTTACACGATACGGTTTACAAGGCGTGCTGTGGTGCCCGACTGTTCGAGCCCTTCACGGACTCGAGGATGCTCACCTTTAGAAGAATTTCTCTGACCGGGCTCCGCTTCGCCTCGACCGGACTCACGGCCCTGGTCGTCGGCCCCATGTTGAGAAGCATTGAAGTCAGATAGGTTTAGGCTCTTCATTGCGAGCGCCCGCTCCATCTCGGACTCCATTTGTTGGTACTCATTGAGAACCTGCTGAGGTGTTTCCAGCCGAACGGCAACGTCTTGAGCATCCTTCGTCATGACCACCCTCACCTGCCCCGCGGGATCGTCAATGTCGATGTCAATCTGGCTAGGGTCGACAATCGGGAGCTCCGGAATCTCACTGGCATCAATGTGCTCTGAATCCACCTTTGCACCCATTCGCATAGACTCCTGATCGGTCCCGATCTCCGCGTTTGTTGAGCCTACTTGAGCCATCTCATGGCCACTGGAGTTCGGTGTGCGCGGTTGCTCAAACACCGAACGTCCAGAACCCGGGTTGCGCTGTGGCTTTGCCGCGCGGATGCCGGGCGACGAGGCATCGACGACACGCTCATCTCCCTCATTCGGACCCACTGCGACGTTTGGTTGGTCTGGGTGGGTGTCCTGAATGTTGAGACTGGGACTGCCGGTCTTGGACCGATGGGGTGCTGTCGGCTGCTGAAGCGGTTGGTTGGACGCCACGTTGAGAGGTGCCTGCTCGGGCTCCCTCCCGATCGGTTGGTGAGCCATCGCATCACGGGGGCTCACTGAGTCCGCCGCCACTTGGGCACGAATCACGGCCTGGCCCTCCAACTCTCGAAGGATGGCTTGAACGGCCTCTAGTTGAGTGCGGGTGTCGGTGGTCGACGACAAAGAGCTGGAGACATGATTGACCTTCAACACGGCGCTCTCAACGAGAACGTCGGTGTCTGGGGCGGTCGCCGCCTTAGCGTCATTCGAGGCCGCCACAGCAACACGACTTGAAGCTGACTGAGGGTCGCTGATTGGGTTGGAGAAGCCTATTTTAGACTTGCCATCTGTCGATTCAGCCACAGCAGAAGGATGGA
>CAZKOI010000236.1:0-5836 GCA_964554315.1 uncultured Enterobacterales bacterium
GACCCGCCTTCTCCACGTAGCCCCGGACTGTGCCGCCGTAGAGCATCTCCATGACAATGAAGGGCGTGTTCTTGTCCATTCCGACGTCATGCACGGTGACAATGTTGGGGTGCCGAATGCGCGCCATGGCCCTCGCCTCGCCGAGGAAGCGCGCGCGAATCTTCTCTTTGTTTGAGAGGGCGGGAGCGAGAACCTTGATGGCGCGCTGAATGTCGAGGACGTTGTCGTGCGCGACGTAAACCGTCGCCATGCCTCCTTGTCCCACCGGGTGGAGGAGTTCATAGCGTCCGTCGGCAATAATGGGGGGTGTCTGAGCAACCATGGGTTCGCAGGCACTTTCAAGGGAGCGAAAGCGCATTCGTCTCTGGCAATCCCACGGACGTAACACATCCCCGGGAGAAAAGCGGCGTGGGCTGTGGAAATCTCGCCTTCTTCGGACCTCAGGCACACGAGACCTCGAGGCGACGTAGAAGTCCAGCCGTACCTTCGTTGGTCGAAGTCTCTGCAGGATCAGTTTTCTAGTAGACGAATGCCATACAAGAGCGTGATGTTGACTCGGCGCTGGGTGTAGTCAGGCCTGAAGACGATCTGGTCGGTCTCGTGGAACAATGTGGAGTTGAACACCAAGGCTCGATTACAGCGGTGTGGAACACGCACCGATTGAGCCCCCGACGCCTCGAGAAACTGCCGCATCTTGGCTTGATTGCCGTTGTAGTCGGCAAAGGGCCAGTCTGCAGGGGACTCCACGTCCCACACCAAGAGGCCGCCACGCTCCGGCTCTTCGTTGGCTTCGTCGGGACTGATCCAGAAATTCACGTTGATGGCGGCAACATCAGCGTGAAGGTTGACCCCCTTCTTGGTGTTGTCGCACTTGAAGGCCCAGCACTGCTCGAGGCGGTGCTCGCCCATGATCGCCGGAAGAGCGAGGCGCAGCTCCTCAGCGAGCTGCACCATCAGCGGTGTGGCCAGCCCGCTGCGCATGAACGCGCCCACGTAGCCGTTGTCGTAGGTGCGCTTCCAAACGGTTGCCTCACGGCACCACCGCTGCAGGGCATGGAGCGCTTCGGGGCGAAGCAGGTCATCGATGACCACCATCTCGGGCCGGGCCGCGTGGTAGTCGGACTGGAGTCGTTCGAGATCGAGCGCGGGGTTGAGCGCACCCTCGGGGAGCGCAGGGCAGTCGGGGAGGTGATGGTTTTGGGTCCATCCCGCTCGAATGACATCGTGCTCGGGCTGGGTCAGATCGACGGTCGAGGCGGTCCCTCGCAGGCCTCGGTCGAGCCGGATGATAGCGTCGGCGTAGGCTTGGCTCTCGGGTGCCAGCACAGCGTTCTCGAGGATGTACTGGAACTGCTCGGCGTCGTGTCGGATGCGATGAGCGGGGACTGCAGAGAGTTCTTCCGCTGGGACCTCCACAAGCGTCTCTAGGTGTGCGGCCTGCGTCATGCTGTCGAGTGCGCCCGCGATGTCGCCGCTCTGGAGCTGAAGCCAGCCCAGGTTGCCGCGACTGCGCGGATCTGCGGGTGCGAGCTGGGTCGCACGCGCGAAGCTGGCCTGAGACGCGAGCCTGTCGCCGGCGTTCTTCTGGGCGATGCCGAGGTGAAAGGCCGTGGAGGCATTGTCGGGGTCCTGCTCAAGGGCTTGCTTGAGGACCTGGGCGGCCTCGACGGGGTGGTTGGCCCGCAGGCATCGCAGGCCGAGCTGGTGGAGCGCCAGGGTCGGGATGCCGGGGAGCAGGGCCGCAACGGGAGCCGCGTCGAAGCGCGCGCACTCGACGACGAGCTCGATGAACATTCCGGAGAGCTCGGCGCTCCGCGCGCCGGCGCTTGTGCTGGCCTCGCAGCGAAGGAAGGCCCGTGCCGTGTCACCGGAGCTGGCCCAAGCCTGGGCACACAAGACAGCGGTGTCCGCGTGGGTGGGGTCGAGATCGAGGCTCTGCTCGAGGGCGCGCGCAGCCTCGATATACCGGCCCATCTCGGCGAGTACGCGGCCTTGGTTGCGGTGGGCGACGGGGTGGTCGGGTGCCAGCTCCGCCGCCTTCTGGTGACAGGCGAGGGCCTCGACCAATCGCCCGGCTTGGTGATGCAGGTTGCCGAGGTTGCCCACGTAGCGAAGCTCACTTGGTGCCGCAGCGACGGATGCCGCCAGGAGCCGCTGAGCGTCGTCAAGCCGACCCTCATTCCAGGCCGCCATGCCCTCCGCATACGCGACCTCAGGATCGACCGGGGCGGGCGCCTCTTCAGGCTTCCGGCGGGACCAGAGCTTTGACCAGGACATGGTGCCTCCGCACCCATTGTAATCCGGTCACTCTCTCAGCGGCCCCCTGGCGGACCGGTAACAATAAATCTCCGCTTCGATGCAGGGGTTATCCGGACGCGAATCGATTACGCCGTGCCCATGCGCTACACCGGCAAGCTCTATCGACCTCCATCCGAGGCCTACAGCTACATCCTGCAGGCGACCATCGGCTGCTCGTGGAACAACTGCACCTACTGCGACATGTACCGAGACAAGCCTGTTTTTCGGGTGCGACCGCTCTCGGAGTCCCTCGAGGACATCGCGATGGCGGGGATGGAGCTAGGGCCGCGTGTCGACAAGCTCTTCGTCGCGGACGGCGACGCGCTCATCCTCCCCATGGACCACTGGGAGGCCATTCTCGATCGCGCGGCCGACACCTTCGTGAACCTTCGCCAGGTGAGCTGCTACGCCACGGCCACGAACATCCTCGAGAAGACCGATGCGGAGCTCCAGCGGCTCGTCGAGCTTGGGCTGACCTTGCTCTACATCGGGCCGGAGTCAGGCGATGAGGTCACCATGCGTCGCATCGCCAAGGGCCCTCGGCCTCACGGGACCCGCCGAGACGATGCCTACCTCTTTGAGGCCCACGTCGCCGCGGCCCAGAAGGCCAAGGCCGCGGGCTTTCGCATCAGCACCATCTTCTTGCTCGGCGCGGGTGGGGTCGAGCGAAGCGAGGCGCATGCGCGGGGCTCGGCGGAGCTCATCACTCAGATGGACCCGGACTACCTCTCAGCCCTCACCCTCACGGTGGTGCCCGGCACGCCGCTCTCGCGGACCCAAGGCAACTCGGGCTGGACCTTGCCTGAGGTCCCGCAGCTCCTCGGAGAGCTCCGCACCATGGTGGCGGAGTCGCGGCCGACCCGAGCCTTGTTCAGGACCAACCATGCGAGCAACTACCTGCCGCTGGGCGGCACGCTCCCTCAAGATCGAGCACGCATCGTGGAGACGCTCGATCTCGCCCTGAGCGGGGCCATACCCCTGCGGCCCGAGTGGAGTCGCGGCCTGTGATGGATGCAGGTGCATGGATCTCGATCGCATCGATCTGTGCAGCGGGAGCCATGTCTCCGGGGCCCAGTCTGGCCGTCGTGATTCGGAACACGGTCCAGGGCGGTCGGGCCCAGGGCGTCATGACCGGCATCGGTCACGGGCTCGGTGTG
The DNA here is from genome assembly GCA_964554315.1 of uncultured Enterobacterales bacterium. Taxonomy (GTDB): domain Bacteria; phylum Myxococcota_A; class UBA796; order UBA796; family UBA796; genus UBA796. The sequence continues at coordinate 3,456 of CAZKOI010000236.1, forward strand.
GGCCTCTACGCCGTGGTCGCGGTGATGGGCCTAGCGGTCTTCTTTGAGGCCTTCCCCACCGCGACGCGTGGGGTGGAGCTGGCCGGTGCGGCCTACCTGATTTGGCTCGGCGCTGCGGCCTTCCGTCACGCGGGAGCAGGGGACATGACGCTCTCGGACTCGGGCAAGAGCCGAGGGTTTACGGACGGGATGGTCATGTCGCTCATGAATCCCAAGCTCGCGGTGTTCTTTGTGGCCCTGCTGGGGCCTCTGATTCCGGGTGACGCGACCTCGCTCGACCGCATCGGTGTGGCGGGACTGGCCATGATGATTGATGGCTGCTGGTATGCCTTCGCGGCGGCGACCCTGGCATCCACGGGGGCGGCCAGCTGGCTCGCTCGGCAGGGCGTGTGGGTGGACAGAGCGCTTGGGGTCACGCTCTTTGCGGTGGCCGGTTGGCTCATCCTCCGGTAAGGACGCCTTCAATGAGAGTGTCCCTGCCGTCCCTGTTGCTTGACCTCGTGATGGCGACGGCCCTCGGGGTGGGGTTCTGGTGGGTGGCGGACACCCAGCTGGCCCGGGCACACATGCTGGACCCCTGGAACACCGCGGACCTCTCGGATTACTGCAACGCCATCCTCCACTTGAACGGTCAGGAGGGGGTGCCGTGGTCGATCAAGCGGTCCAAGATAACGGGCTGGCTCGCCGCTCCCTTGGCACCGTCCGAGGGCATCATGGCGGCGCTTCGAACGTCCAGCGTCGCGGCGTCGATGCTGGTGGGTGGGGGGCTCTATGCGTGGGGTCGAGCAGCCGCGGGCCGAACCGCTGGTGTGCTGGCGGTCCTCGCTGCGCTGGCGCTCGGACCGCTGGTCCTCTTGAGTCGAATCCTCACCTTCTATCCCATGGTGGCCGCCTTCTTTGTGGTGGGGGCCGCTTTGGCGACCGCGGGCATCGTCTCGCGAAACCCCAAGCACCTGGCGCTGACGGGTGTGGGTGTGGGGCTTGCACTGCTGGCGGACGTGAGGGGCCTGGTCTGGGCAGGGCCTTGGGGCCTTGCGGCGCTGTGGGCTGTATGGCGGGCGAGCGACCGGGGTCAGGCCGTGCGGTGGTTCTTGGCGCCGCTGGCGGTGAGCTATCTGGTGGCGCGCTGGAGCTTTCCTGCGGATGCCGTGAGCCTCGAAGCGCAGATGGACGTCCGGCCGCTGATGCACATGTATGGCTCCAAAAATCCGGCGCATGCACCGCCGTGGGACACGGGCGGGGCGTTTGTCTGGGGCCGGACGATGCCATGGGACTGGCTGGCCACGATTTGGTTCGTCATCCAGCAGGTGCAGGTGCCGATACTGGAGGGCTTCCCGCCGCCGGTCGCGCGGTTTGCGGCCAACAACCACATGGCGCCGCTGGTGCCGGTTTGGCTGGGCTCGGCGGCGGTGGCTGGGCTCGCGCTGTGGCGGCGTCCCCGCGCGCTGGTGGCGGTGACGGCGACGGTCCTGCCCTTCGCCATCGCGTTTCACGGGCAGGCCAACCTGGCCGAGATTCGTGTGCGGTTCCTGTGTCAGATCTTGCCGGGTCTGGCCGTCCTCACGGGCATCGCGCTGGGCTCCGTGGTTCAGGGTGTTCCGGCGCTGTGGGGGCGCACCCGATGGCTCGGGCTTCGAGGCATCGCGGTGGTGGTCTTCTCGGCCCTCGCCGTGACCGGGCAGGTGAGCACCGATGTGTCACCCTGGGCGCGGTGGCGCAGGCCCTGGCCGGTCATCAGCGAGCTCCTCGTCATGCACCCCGACGCGGATACCGAGGCGACGGCTCGGAAGCAGCCCTGCGTGGAGGCCTTGGCCGAGGACGCAGCAGCGGGACACTGGATCCCGCCGCTGCGTCGCGGGGTCAAGGTTCGCGACTTCGAAGACCCAGCAGACCCAACACGCCGATGAACCACAGGGCGGGAGAGCCCCCGGTCCCGGTCGTGCTGCAGCCGCCCTTGTCGGTCTCGGGAGCGTCCATCTCGACGGTGACCTCGATGGGGGTGTCGTCGCTGTCGCTGCCGGTCGCGGTGTCGTCACCGGCGACGCCGTCTCCGGCGAGGTCCTGACCATCACAGTCCTGATCAACGCCATCACCCGCGACCTCCTCGGCTCCTGGATTCACCCCTGAGCGGGTGTCATCGCAGTCAACCAGCGGCTCATCGACGGTGGCCTCTCCTGGGTCTTGGCAGTCGTCATCGATGGACTCGATGACCTCGGTCGTCCGGTAGCCGTCGTCGTCGGCGTCCGCGTAGCAGCGCTCGAAGCCGTCGCAGTCCGCATCGAGTTCATCACCGATGGCATCTCTCTCACCCGGGTTCACATCCTCACGCTCGTCATCGCAGTCCGTAGCGGGTGCGGACGCGGGGGCGACGCCGTCCTCGT
>CAZKOI010000237.1:0-5829 GCA_964554315.1 uncultured Enterobacterales bacterium
CCTCGACCCGGACGACGACGGGGACGGCGTGGCCACCGCGGACGAGCTGCCGCAGGGCGACACCGATGGTGACGGCACCGACGACTACCTCGACTCCGACGACGACGGGGACGGCGTGGCGACGGCGGACGAGCTTCCGCAGGGCGACACCGATGGTGACGGCACCGACGACTACCTCGACACCGACGACGACGGGGACGGCGTCCCCACCGAGACCGAGGGTGAGGACGGCACCGATCCGCTGAACCCGGATTCGGATGGCGACGGCACCACCGACGGCGACGAAGCACAGAATGGCACCGATCCGACAGTGGCCGATGTGGCCGGTGGCGGAAAGTTCTCGGGCGGACTGTCTTGCTCAACCGCTCGGGGAGCGTCCCCAAGCAGCCTCCTTCTCTTGGCCGGCCTGATGGGCGTCATCGGCTGCCGCCGCCGCCGCTGAACCGCTTTAAACTCCTCCATTCCTCTCGCTAAGGGACGAAGTTATGTTGCTCCCCCTGCTCTTCTCAGTCGCCCATGCTCAACAGGTCGACACCCCAGACTTGAACGCTCAGACCCTTGAGACGGCCGTCGCTGGCCGGTGGTTCCAGCTTCGAGACGCGGTCCCAAGTGCGGACCAAGCCTTCGCCTTCAGGGGAACGCTAAGCTACTCGGATACGCTCCTTGAGTACACCGATGCGGGCGGAGACACCCAAGCCATGATGGGTGGAACCACTCAGCTTGACTTCGGCGCAGCCTATCGATTGGACAAGCTACGGTTTGGTCTCGTAGTCCCGGTTCAGATCCTCTCGGGCACCGATGCCGCGGAGGGCGGCTTTGGCCTCGGTAGCATTCGGTTGGACGTCCAGCGATACCTGATGGAAGGTCCAACATCTCTGGCCGTAGGCGGCTTTGTGGGGCTGCCGAACGGCGGCGGCGCCAGCGCAGCGCTGGCCGCACCCTTCTCGGGAGGGCTCGACCTCGCGCTCGGCCGTGAGCTCGCCGAGGGCTGGCGTGCGGCCGGAGTGCTCGGTGTTCGCATGGCGCCCGGTGTCGACCTGGAGGGCGCGGAGTGGGGGCATCGGCTGCGCGTGGGTGCGGGCCTGATGAAGGAGCAGGATGGGTTGTCAGTCGCGATGGCCGAGTTGACCTACCAGCCACAGCTGGCGGCGCTCGGACAGGCCAACGCAGAGCTCCTCGCCGGCACTGAGTTTGCCGTCGGCGATGCGGGCATCGTCCTCCGTCCAGCGCTCGCCGTGGGCTTTACCGACACCCCTGGGACGCCTCAATATCGGGCCCTCCTTCAGATCCGACAGGAGCGCTTCGGTCCCTCGGACAGAGACGGCGACGGGATGCTCGACAAGGACGATCTGTGCCCGGACGAGCCCGAGGACTTCGACACCTACCAAGATCAGGATGGGTGCCCCGAGCCGACTCCGGTGACGGTGGTGGTCGTCGACTCCGATGGCATCATGGTGAACGAGGGGGACTGGGTCTACGCAGACAAGGCCGTGAAGGTGGGAGAGGAGGCGCCCATTCCCGCCGGCGCCCAGACGATTTCCTACCGAGACCAGGCCCATGAGGTGAACGTACCGACCGGTGGGCCAACCACCATCACCTTGGCCATTCCGGCTCCCCGGGGTCCCTTGCTGGTCACGGCGGTAGACAAGAGCGGCAAGACCATCGAAGGCGCTCAGTGGGAGGGCTCGGGTCCGATCGATACGGGTCGACTCCCTGCAGGAACGGAAGCGCAGGTGCGGCCCGGGACCTACAAGCTCGTGGGCATGGCGGAGGGATACCGTCCTGCGGAGGGCACGGTCGAGGTCACCGTTGACGGTCAAGCCACCCTGGTGCTGACCATGCTTCCTGCGAAGGCCGCCGTGACAGCAGATCGCATCGACATCAAGGAGTCCGTCTACTTTGAGACCGCCAAGGACGTCATCAAGGCCGAGTCCCACGGGCTGTTGGACGAGGTGGCGCAGCTGCTGGTGCTTCACCCCGAGATCCTCATGGTCCGCATTGAAGGCCACACGGACAGTCGTGGAAACGCCAACTACAACCGCAAGCTCAGCCAGGCCCGCGCGGACGCGGTCATGACCTACCTGGCCTCGAAGGGGGTTGAGAAGCACCGCCTTCGGTCGATCGGGTACGGCGAGGACAAGCCGCTCGACAAGCGAAACAACCAGGCCGCTTGGACCAAGAACCGGCGAGTGGACTTCTTCGTCGAGGCGAGAGCCGAGCAGAAGTAGGCGACGACAGGGCGCGGCCCCGTCCCGTCGGGAATGGGGCCGTGTCGTCCTCGCGGCGTGCTACAGTGGGCGCGACCGCCGACGGAGGGCCACGGCGGCCGCGAGGAATCCGAGCCCGATCCACGGTGCCCTCGCGCGGGTCGAGGCGCAGGTGCAACCCTTGGTCTCGCTCCCGGGGGCTTCGTCGTCGACTTCAGCGGCGGTGTCGGTGGGATCGGGCTCGCGCTCGGTCGGGCCGGTGTCGTCCTCGGCACCCGGTTCGTCGGTGCCGGTGTCGGTCGGCGGCATGCCGAGGCCATAGGCCCCTACATCCGGGAGGCCGTCGTCCCATCGGTGCTCGGTCGAGAGCGGGTGCACGTACTGACGGGTCGGCACCAACGCCTCTGTCCACGAGGACTCGATGAGGGCTCCCGCATCGTGAGGCGCGCTGCCGGAGATGAGGCGGTAGTCAAAGCCGGCACGGTCGGTCAGCACTGCGGCGTCCTCCAGCTGAAGGCTGCCCTGGTCGCTGACGTCGGCGTCGATGTCAGCGACCTGAAGGGGCGAGCCTCGACCGATGAAGAGGTTGTTCCAGAGCTCGACGTGAGCGGCCCGGGAGGCGCGCACATGGAAGGTGGCATCGGTTGGCTTGTCGTTGACGATGGTGTTGTGGGCAACGAGCAGCGTCATGTCGTCGTTGGTGCCTTCGGCGCCATAGCTGACGATGGCGCTCGAGTTCTCGGCCATCGGTCCCTGCTGGAGCAGGTTCCCGACGATGACGGTGTGCCCGCCCTCGGGTATGTCGATGATGTAGGAGCTGGTGCCCGAGTCCTCGTCCATGATTCGGTTGTAGAGGATGACGTTTGACTGACAGCGCGACTTGAGGTTGTGTCCCGTCCGGGCGTGGTGGCTGTAGTTTCCGACGAAGCGAAAGGACGCGCACTGGTCGGTGCCGATGTAGACGTTGTGCTCATATCCTGACCCGTCCCGCCCGTTGCTGTCGAACTCGGAGCCCTCCACGTCGACGAAGAAGCCGTCCGTGCCGCCGGCGAGCAAGCCCATCTGGTTGTCGGTGAACACGCAGTCTCGGACGGTGAGCCCGGAACCTTGCATGCGGATGCCTGCTCCGTTGGCGCCGTCGGCGTCGCTGATGAAGGCGCCCTCGAGGTGAAGTCCCTCGATGGTCACGGGCCCCGCTCCCACGGGGATGGCGATGATGCCCTTGCGGTTGGAGACAGGCTCGGTGACCTGGAACACAGGTCGCGTTGGTCCAACACCGCGAATCACAAGATCCCCGTGGGGCAGAGCGACCGTATCGTTGAGGTAGTGGCCGCTGTGGACGTCGATGACGTCGCCTGGGCTCGACGCGCTCACCGCTGCCGCCAGCGTCGCATAGGGTTGGTCGGGCCCCACGGACAGTGTGGCGGCGTAGACTGCGCTCGAACCGAAAACCCAAATCATCGTGTGCCCTCCGGTCTCGACTTCGACTCTACCCCCATCAGGACCATACCTGACGGACTTTTCGTCGTTGGGTTAGCGACAAGCATGCCCTCAGCCGCCGCCCTGATCATGACGCATGTTGTTGCCGCCCTACACCTCGGCTTCATGGTCCTCGAGACCTTCTTGTGGACCCACCCCATCGGGCGCCGAGTCTTCGGCATGCGCGCGGACGAGGCCCAAGCCACTCAGGTTCTGGCCGCCAACCAGGGAATCTACAACGGTGCGCTCGCTGGGCTCTTGGTCTGGGCGGCGTGGTCGGGGAGCGTTGGGGCGATGCTGGCAGGCCTGGCCTTCGTGGTGGTCGTCGGTGTCTATGGCGCGGCGACGGTGAGTCGGCTCATCTTTGTCGTTCAGGCGCTTCCCGCCCTCGTTGCGATGGGCCTCCTCATGAGTTCGTCTTGACCACACCCTGAGCACGGCTGGCTGCCGGTTCGGGTCCCGGTTAGGCACACTCGTCGGCATCGAGCGGGGTAGACCGCAGCCTAAGGAGAGATCATGAAGACCATCGCTAGTGCAACTGCGCTCCTACTCTGGTCGGGCTCAGCGCTCGCCATCAACTCGTTGATCATTGGCGGTGGCGGCAACATGGCCACCATTCAGGCTTACGATTCGGGGGACATTCCGGGCTCGTACACCAACGTCAGCTACAGCACCTACAATTCGATGAGTCTCTCCGAGCTGATGGCCTATGACGCGGTGGTGCTGCTGTGGAACACCGACTCGGCCTTCAACCTAGACTGGGCCGGTAAGATGGGGCCGTACGTCGAGGCGGGCGGTGGCTTTTGGTACGATGGTGATGGCAACAACACTGGCGACCTGTCACCAATCGTCTCTGCGTCACCCTCCGGATGCGGGGGACCATGGACCGTTTATGGGTCGGTTCCGGGTCTCACCGATGGGGTGAACGGTGACTTCGCGAACTGCCACGTTCAGTACAGCAGCCCCGCGTCTTGGCTGACGCCGATCGCGCGGGACTCGGCCGGGAGCACGGTCATGCTCGCGGGGGAGTACGGCGGCGGCCGCGTCTACTTGACCGGGCCAGACCATGACTACCACGCCAACCGAGGGGGCTCCGGTTCTGCGGGCAACCAGTACACCTTCGTCTTGAACATCATCAACTGGATCACCGACGGATGCGAAGCTGTCGCGTGGTACCGGGACGAGGACGGTGATGGCTACGGTGACGCGGGCTCGACGACCATGGCCTGCGAGGCCCCTACGGGGTACGTCTCGGACAGCACCGACTGCAACGACTCGGTCGCGTCGGTCAACCCCGGTGCAGCTGAGTTCTGCGACGGTGTCGACAATGACTGCGACTCGGTCGTGGACCCGACCTCCTCAGTGGATGCGACCACCTGGTACGAGGACTTTGACGGAGACGGCTACGGGGACTCATCGCTGCTGTATGCGTACGCGTCATGCTCGATGCCGGAGGGCTACACGAGCCTCGCAGACGCAACGGACTGCAACGACGGAGACTCGACCATCAATCCGTCGGCGGTCGAGGTGTGCGACGGTATCGACAACGACTGCGACGCGGTGGTGGACCCGGACGACTCGGCCGATGCGTCGACCTGGTATGCGGATGCAGACGGCGACGGGTACGGCGACATGGGCTCCACGGACGTGGCTTGCTATGAGCCTGCGGGCTTCGTGGCGGATGCGACGGACTGCGATGACTCGGCGTCGGGTGTGAACCCGGCCGCCACCGAGGTGTGCGACGGTATCGACAACGACTGCGACGCGGTGGTGGACCCGGACGACTCGGCCGATGCGTCGACCTGGTATGCGGATGCAGACGGCGACGGGTACGGCGACATGGGCTCCACGGACGTGGCTTGCTATGAGCCTGCGGGCTTCGTGGCGGACGCGACGGACTGCGATGACTCAGCGGCGGGCGTAAACCCCGGTGCCACAGAGGTTTGCGACGGCATCGACAACGACTGCGACGCGGTGGTGGACCCCGATGATTCGGCGGATGCCTCGACCTGGTACGCGGATAGAGACGGTGACGGATACGGTGACGTGGGTTCCATGGACGTGACCTGCTATGAGCCTGCGGGCTTTGTGGCGGACGCGACGGACTGCGATGACTCAGCGGCGGGCGTAAACCCCGGTGCCA
>CAZKOI010000238.1:0-5748 GCA_964554315.1 uncultured Enterobacterales bacterium
GCACGTCAGGAGATTGAATCTGGACCTGGGATCCACCGACCACGCCAATCACGCTTCCGGACTCCACGACGATGCCATCTCCGGCCTCGATGCTGATCGCGTTTTCGGCGCTCAGGGTGAACATCTCTGTCTGAATCCCGACATGGTTCCCAGCCTCAATCTCAATGTCCTTGGCGGCGTAAACACTGAGCACCTCGTTCGCCGCATCCATGACCACGCGAATCGACTCGTTGTGAGTGACCAGCTCGATCCGTTCTGCATCCTTGGTGTCATCAAACGTGACGCGATGCCCGGACCGGGACTGGAAGACCCGGAGGTTGTTCTCACCGTCTTCGTTAGCGTACGGCGGGGTATCCACACCATTGTAGAGCGCGCCCACGACCACGGCGTCATTGAAGTTGCCGTACATAAAGGTGACGAGGACCTCATCGTCAATCTCTGGAATGGTCATCCACCCTCGCTCCTGTCCGGCCATCGGCATGACCAGTCGAGCCCAAGCGGACTGGGGATAGCCCGGAAGGGTGGGGAACTTGACCTTGACCCGGCCGAGGCGGGCGGGATCGACGTTGTCGACAACGAGGGCCTCGACGAGTCCGGGCATTTGTCCAGATATAGGTCGGCCATCACGGCCAGTCAGGCGTGGCATGAGCAATCCTTTATGGCTTCGGAAAGGGGGGTGAAGCTTAGTTGTGTAGTTTTTAACTGTGCTTTCTGGGTTTGCGCAGTTCGGGGGGTTGCACAGTCAACCTTGGTCCCGGGCCTCACAGGGTCAACCCCTAGGCCATGATTTTTTTTTCGCACTTGTCACTAATGACCTCCGTGCCGAGGCTGGGGAGAGTGAAGGAGGATCTCGTGCAGAACTTGTTTCAGATGTTCAGCAAGATGCCCATGACAGGACGTCCGCCGAATGCCGACCACGCCAAGAAGGCCATCGAGCAGTTTCAGTCACTCTTCAGCGGCCAGGCCAAGAAGATTCAAGACAAGGCCGGTACGGTCTTTCTCGTGGTGGATGGTGCAAAGATCATCTGCTCGGAGACCATACCGTCGAAGAAGATCAACACCCTCAAGGTGGCCGAGCCGCGCTCTGTCGTTGAGGGCAAGCGCCTGGCCAACGTCGAGGATGTCGCAAAGGGCAAGAACATCAAGCCATGGTCGTGCAAGTGCAAGAAGCGACCGAGCGGAAGCGACTACCTCGAGTGCAACTACAGCCCCCAAGGGCTCTGGACACCCGGCGTAAAGACCGAGACCTCGGACGCATCGAGTCCAAAAAAGAACGACACACCAAAGTCGAAGGCCTATCAAGAGGGCTACAAAACCGGGCTGAAGCGAGGCCTAGAGACGTCAAACAACCTCTCGAAATACCCCGGTGTTGACCAATCCATCCAGTCGATTTCAGACAGGCTCGGCGTGTCGCAAGAGTACATGCGATCGATGGCGGGAATGGAGTCCACGGGCAACCCTGCAGTGGGTGGAGCTCACTACACAGGCTTGTACCAGATTGGCGCTGATGCCGCGAATGGCGTGGGCTTCAGTCACGCACAGATGTTTGGCCTCTCTAACGTGAACAACAACATCACGGCCGCGGCCCGGTTTGCGCTGCAGAATCAGACCGCACTCACCAGGGCGGGCATACCCGCAACGCCAACCAACCTGTATTTTGCACACCAACAAGGGGCATATGGGGCGACCCAAATGCTTCAGTCGGTCGCCCAGAACCCAGGTGCGGCACTGACCCGAAACATGCTCGCCCAGAAGTACCCTAGCTTTGTCCGCAACCAAGGGGACTTTGTGGACTACACCCGAGGTAAGTTCGACGGAATTCGCGACGGCATGAGCAAGGGCGCGTCCTCAGCAGGTGGGGGGTCCAAGCTGGCTATTCCTCAGCCGGCCACGCTTCGCTGCACCTACGGCGGCATCATTCAGATTGTAGATCCCAATCAATCCAGTAAGGTGGCGGATCCTGGAAGCATGAAGCCCTATGGCGGCAAGTAGTGGCTTTGACGACGTTTCACAGCCTGGCACGAATCATGGCCGGTTGTCTTTGATGGCCTGAGGCCACAAGGCCAGAGACAGAGTGTCGCCTGGCGAATCGATTACCCAAGGACTTGAAGGAATGAATCTCCCTGGCGCCGTGTTCGCTCGGGCGAACGTTTTGCTGGTAGACCACCCGCGCAAAGATGTCCTTCCGACCTGGAGTCCACCATGAGAAAGTCCCTTTTTACCCTCGCAGCCCTCTTTAGCCTCAGCGCGCCCTGTATCGCCGCTGAAATCGACCTGGAGAACTCCTCCATCACATGGACGGGCAGTAAGATCACCGGATCGCAACACACTGGCACCATCTCTCCGAAGTCATCCGACATTTCGGTAGCGGACGGAAGCGTCCAGTCGGGGAGTATCGTGTTCGACATGGACACCATCACCGTGACCGACCTGGAGGGGAAGTGGGCGACCAAGTTCCTGACACACATGAAGAGCGAGGACTTCTTCAACGTCGCTAAGTTCCCCACGGCGACGCTCGAGATTAAGGAAAACGCCTCTGGCAAGATGAAGGGCGACCTCACCATCATGGGCGTGTCACAGCCTTTCTCCTTTGACGCTCAGCGCGAAGACGGAAAGTACGTCGGAAAGACGTCCTTCGACCGCACGAAGTTTGGGATCACCTACGGCTCAGGCAACTTCTTTCAGGGGTTGGGCGACAAGGTGATCAATGACACTGTTGAGGTGTCTTTTGTCATCGCACTATCGGGCGAGTAAGCAGACCCGTCGAGCAGTGAAGCGCCGGGGCTCACAGGAGGTCGTCGGAGCAAAGTGTCACAGCGATGCGTAATACTCTGAACGCAGCGCCTCAAAGTCAGGGTGGGTGTGCACGTTTAGGAAGTCGGTGTCGCAAGTCACGTCTTCGATGCATCCGCCTCTTTCGAGCAGCATTCGGACATAGACCAGTGCTCGCTCTACCTGGTTGGCTCTCGCAAAGACGCAGCCGAAAGCGTAGACGGCATGGTCATAATGCCACTCCTTGACCATCTCTTCGAGGGCATCGATCAGGGCGACTGCTTGATCGATGTGGTTCGGTTGTTGGCTATCCAGGAAACAGCTCAAGCCATTTCCGAGAAACGCTTCGAAGCCCCACGGGTTCGTCTTGTGCCGTAAGCTGCACAACTCGGCCTCTTGAGCAAGCGGCATCATGTAGTCGACGACCTCCTGATAGCGCTTCTGGTTTCGGAGCCAGCCTACGGCGCTCGCCGAACCTGCGCTTAGGAAACGGTTTTGCGAGACGAGATCCTGTTCAACGGTGGCTCGTGCCATGGAGGCATTAGTGGGCAGCGTAGACATCCAGTATTGGTTGAGTCGAGTCTCAAGATCGAGGAGCTCACGCAGTGTCTTCGATGGGTCTGTCTGTGGGTCGTAGTGTTGGTAGTCGTTAGCGAGGTGCGTGTAGCGGTTGATCCAGGCTTGTGTGTCAACTTGGTTTGTATCATTCAATGTGACACCCAAATCTGAGAGCTTGGCGCGTACCGAGTGCAGCTCAGCGGACCGGGACGGGTCTTGCAGGTACGCGGTCTCTGCAGTGGTAAGGAGCGACACATCTTGGGGATCAAGGCTCAATCCGTGCTCGATGTAGGCGTGGGCTTCGTTGGGATAGTGGACTAAGGTCGACAGGCAGATGTGGGCCAGTTTACTGGTGGTGCAGAGTCGGAGTATCCGGGGGTGAGCAACCTTCCGGATGGCCTCGGGTGCCGCGGCAATACGCTGTGCGCACTCAAACAGGGCTCTGGGGCATGGGGTTTGGCCGCTATCTTCAAAGTCAGCCAAGAGCGCGTCGACCCGCTCATCGATGAGGTCTGCTAGGCCCTCAGGGGTGGTTGGAAGGAGCGTCAGGGCGACGTCCAAAGCACCGGTAGCGAGCGTCTTGTTGAAGGGGAGCGTCGTGCTCGTCCACCCTCTGGCGAAGGCATCGAGCGCTGCAAGGTCTTCGGCGACAAGAGCACCTCGTTCGCGTACTCTTCCCGTCGTTGCCAGCAGATCGAAGATGAAGCCACGGTTGTGCATGTGCGAGAGCGGTAGCGGAGGGAGCGCTTCGAACTCCCTGCAGAGTTGGGCGAAGACCTCCGACGGATCGGAGACCGGAGTCTCCCCGAGGGTGCCCTCGATATGCCAAGCCAAGAGGCGGTCGATCTCCTGGAGAAGCTCGGACCTCAGCCAGTCCTGAAAGGGAGGTGCATCGACGATCTCAGGAGAGTCATCGCCCCACGCGCAGTAGGTCTCCTCATGGCCGTCGACATAGCGTGTGACAGCTTGGCTGCAACGAACCTCAGCGACCTCCCGGTTGAGGTCGACGTAGATGCCTGGGTCGCCCTCATCGCTGGGGCTCAGACCAATGTATGAGAACCCCTCATCACTTGGGCTTGGAAACATTTGAAGGGTGCGACCACCGATGTTGCAGGTGAGGTCTCGGAGAAAGGAAGGAAGATTTGAGGACTCTGAATTCATGGTTTGCTCGCTTGTTGATGTGATTTGGTGGCCGGGAGCCGGGCGCAGGACACAGCAATCCGCAACACTCCTCATGGGAGCATCGGGGCTTACGGTGTCCTGCCGGCAGGGTTTGGGTGGAAGCTCAGTCCAGGTCGTGGTCGTGATGCCCCTTCCAGAAGTAGTTCTCGGAGAAGGGGATGTGACGTCTGGCTCCGCCGCAGTAGTCGTATCTGTCTCCGACGGAGTCAATGCCGACGGTGAACTCGATCCCATATGAGCACCCTGTGTTTCTGTGCGTCTTTACGCATCCGTCGCAGTACTCATGGCCGCAGCTGACACACCTGAGGTAGAGGCCCACCGATTTGTTGCAGCTAGGGCATTGGTTTGATGACATGTTTCTCCTTTGGCGGGTTCGCCAGGTTGGGTTGGTTGAGGTGAGCGAGAGATCGTGAGGACACCACCAGCCTCGGTTTCGTCCGGTTCATAGGCGGCCTCGAAAGCAGGCCGCTGCGGCGGATCCGACGCCGCCCGGCGAGGGGTCGTCGTGGCTCAGGCGGACTGTGCTCTTCTGCAGGGACCGGCGGGTGGGAGAGGTCGGGGAGATGATGCCCGAGGCGGTTCATGCATGAGGATCATCGGAAACATTGTCTTGCGACATTAGAGTCTGATGAAAAAACTGGCGCTTGCCTGCAGTGACGGTTCCATCGACTGGCTTGACCATGACGCCAAGGGTTCTGACGACCTAGGCGTTCTTGTGAGACCCGTCGCATCCCGGCATCTTTTTTGATCGGCCGCAGATGCAGTCGTGCAGCCCTTTACCAGAGAGAATCCGGTCGCGGTACCTATCAATGCGTTGAACTCGGGTCGCGGCTTGCTTCGCACCGGCAATGTACAAACAGTACCCTCGCTGACGGCCCGGAGTGAGGGCGTGAAAGGCCGCACTCAGTGCCGGGTCTCGAGAGAACGCATCGACCAACTCATCGGGAAACCTCAGGTCGGCCGCAGGCTTGGGTACTCGGCGCCCCTGCGCCTCTAGCTTCACGGCTTGATGGATGTAATTCCCAAGGTCGGCCGCGGCCGCCTCGATGGACTCCACCGTTTGAAAGCGTGCTACTCGGACGGATTGAGAGTGCTCTCCGGGTGGCTCTAGGAGGCCAGCGGTGTCTTCGATGAGCGCGCCTTTCAGAAAGCTCATCACCGCGTGGTCTTTGAGGCGCCCGATGAGGATGATGTTTCGACCTTCGGATGTGTAGCAGGGAGAGCGCCACTTGAACG
>CAZKOI010000239.1:0-5745 GCA_964554315.1 uncultured Enterobacterales bacterium
GGTGAGGCCGGCGGCAGTGAGGGGAACCTTAACGACGACGTGCTCGGAGATCTGCGCAAGCAGGCGCCCCTCCTTGATCATCCCTGCCGCATCTTGAGAGACTGTCTCTGCCGAGACAGGCCCCTTTACCAGTTCACAGATCTCATGAATCGTCTCGATGAAGTCACCGCCTTCTCGAGCGATGAGGCTGGGGTTGGTGGTCACGCCGTCCAGAATCCCCCAGGAGTGGGCCTCTCGGATTTCCTCAATGTTTGCTGTATCGATGAATATCTTCATGCCGAGACTCCCCCGCTGCTGCGGTTTTGAGCGGTGTTTGTACTTCGAGAACGGCCTCGAAGCAACAGGCTGAGGCAACAGTCCCTTGGCCACCATGTGGTGCCGATCATCTCCCCTCAGCTCAGCGAGCGTCTTCGCAAAAACGGGGTGCCGCACGAAGGGCCCGACCTCCGCAGCGGGAACCATCACAAACTCACGAAACTGCATGGACGGGTGCGGAAGCTGAAGGCCCACCCCACGCCGGATGAGATCGTCGTAGAGGAGAAGATCGACATCAATGACCCGATCAGCCCAACGCGCTGTCGTCCTTCGCCCCAGCCTCAGCTCAATGGACTTGCACAGCCTGAGCAGGCCACGCGCTGAGCGGCTGGTCTTGACGGACACAGCTCCGTTTAGAAAGACACCTCGGGCGGTACCCATCGGCCTGTTCAGCCAAGCGCTGGACGACGCGATGACCTCTGTCTCGGCGTCGGCATCCAACATCCTCACCGCTAGGCTGAGGTTTGCCAAGCGGTCACCCATTGAACTGCCCAACGCAACGACGGCTGCGTGCTTCTTCAAGGGTTCACCAGCGTCGAGCGCTCTTCGTTTCGGGCTCGCATGGCCACCTTCGGTTCAACAACACTTGAGCGGATCCTCCCGTCGCCACCAACCATCCACACGCCGCCGTGCGGATCGGGAGGAAGGGGCGCGAGCCGGTTCGCGTCATCAAGGAGACGACCATGATGAGCCTCCCACTTCTCCTGGCGCTCAAGGAGTTGTTCTTCGAGTTGCTCGTAGACCAAGTCATTGCGCTTTTGCGTGAGAAGGAAGCGCTCACGCTCGGAGCCCGCGGCCTCAATCTGGTCGTTCAAGTACTTCACTGCAGCCTTTCGCTGGCCGCCCCGATGGATGAACTCTGCCGCAGCATTCCGGTACCACTTCGGTGCGCTGGGTAGCTGCGCCGCCTTCGTGAGATGCTCAGTCGCTGCCTCCAGATCGCCTCGGTGAAGGTACGCATTCATAGCGAGCGAGAACGGGAAGTAGGCGTCTCCGGGGAAGGCCGCTTCGCCGCGCTTGAAGAGGACGTCACTGCCGTCGATGTCCTCGAGGAGACGCAGCATACTTCCACCGTAGAAAAAGGGCGTCCTCCAGTTCGGATCCAGTGTGGTCACGGTCTCTAGGACCGTGCGGGTCCATTCCGCGCCGTGGACCTGCTCTTTGTCCAAGAAGTCGACAAAGAGCAGGACCGAGCGTGTCCAGAGGAGGTCTGCCGCGACAAGATCAAAGCCCATAGCGGCAACGCGAGTCGCCTCAGGAGACGGGACGAAGATCTGGCGTAGATCGTCCGGACGATTCCAGCGCGTGTCGTCGGTCCTCACCTGCGCCCAATGGGCGCCGAACAAACCGCCGAGCGCAATGGACAGAAATGCGACTGATCGTCCGAACATCACTCCCCTCTAACAGCCGCAGGGTCCCGGTCGAGCAGCGCATCAACGCGGTCCGAGAGAGGCCCAGACCCCGTCCAGCGACGCTGTAGATCGGCGAATACTGCCTCATCACCGCGACGCCGGGCGAGCGCCGCACAGGCGACGACGTCCCGCCCGTATTCGTCTGCTGGCTCCCGATGACACCAGTCATCGACGAGGTCCCAATGCCCCTCCATCGCCGCAGCCGTGGCCATCCAACCGTGTCTTGGGCCGCTGGGCGGACACCCCTTGCGCTCAGACCAGAGCCCCATACGCAGCGCCTGCCGTGGCATCCCGGCACGCATGGCGGAGCCAACAACCCCAGAGCAAGCCTCGAGATCAATGCTCCGCCCGGCCAGCGCACCAACAAAAGACACGTGGGCACGAACATGCCGGTCCTTCAGAGTGAGGGCATGACCCATGCTGAGCTCGTTCGAGGGTGACGCGACATCTCGCATCGATGCACTCCAGAGGCTCAAGTCAGTCGACCAATCTGGAAGCTTGTGCTGGATCAACACCATCGACGGCAACGCAATGGCCGGCAAGAGCCAACGCGTGTGCCTCGCCGCGAGGTCGCCGAAGATGAGTCCAAGGCCTGCCATCGCCCAGTAGAGAAATCTGTCCCCGAAGCCCCCTTTGTCAGCAATGGCTACCCAAGTGACACCCACCAGAAGCACCATCCACCCCATGCCCACCATTACCGCCCAGCGACGACCTGTTCTCAGCCAAAGCGCAAGGACCAGCAGGATGAAGCACCACCCCAGCCAGACGCGATGGGGCGGCGTGGCGGCTATCCACGATAGATCGCGCGCACTGGTTATTGGCCAAGGACTCACAAATGACGCGCCAACGAGCCCTGCAAGCCTCGGCGACGACTCAAGCAGCAGCATCCAACCATCCGCCGCTGGACTGACGCTGCCTCCTACGCCAACCACCACACGAACCACGAGAACAACGACTACACCCGCCGCCAGCGGTAAGACCCGCATCCCGCGGTTGGGCTGCCTCCAGAAGGCCAACGCAGCCATCAACGGCAAGACGAAAGCCGTCTCTTTTGAAAGAGCCGCCGCGACTGTCAGACCGAAGCATGACCATAGGCGCCACCGCTGAGTGGCTCCTGCACGCCATACCTGCCCAAGCGCAGCGAACCCAAATGCAGCAGCCATCAGATCGTTTCGAGCCGAGATCCATACGACGACCTCAGACTGGACAGGGTGGAGTGCGAAGAGAGCGGATCCTGCGAGGGCACCCTGTTCCCCGACCGTGTCGACCAGGAGCCGCCACAGCCCAATCGTAGCCGCTAAGTGCCAAACCAAGCTGTGAAGATGGTAGCCCGATGGATCCAGACCGAAGAGCGCCCGGTCCAGCATAAAGGTGATCAAAACCAGCGGTCGGTAGTACCCGCTCGACACCGCTCCCGCGCCCGAGTCAGCCCAGAGATCACCGGCAAAGACATCCCACACCGACCCCCGAACAAGCGCCGCGTTCTGAACGATGAGGGGGACGTCATCCCATACAAAGCCCGTCTTCCATACCCCCGTGTAGGCGAGTGTGGTCAGAAGAAGCAGCGTCAGCAGGGGCCAGCGAACCATCGTGAAAGACCTCTAACCAAAAAAAAGGGTGACCCGAGGGTCACCCTTCAGCAAACACTGCTTGACCTAGTAGATGGTCGCGCCTGTGTTCATCTTGGTGTTCAGCGACTTGGTCGCGGTGAACGTTGCGTTCGAGTCGTCATTGTCGACGTCGCACTCACCCGTCACGAGGAAGTCAGTCGTCGAGGTGGACTCCACCTTGTAGCGACCGCGGACCTTACCATCAGGACCCCAACCGAGTGTGTCGAAGTTAGTGCCTGACGTCCATGACCGCTGTGTCTTCGTGATGTTGGACGATGGCGTCCAGCTTGTCACTTGGATGTAGGTGTCGAATGCTGCATCGTATGCGATCTGGGCGGTCTTGATACCGTCAACGTTGCCCGGAACCTCTGCGCGCTTCGCGCGGTACTGCATGTCGACGAAGTTCGGAATCGCGATCGCCGCCAAAATACCGATAATCGCAACAACAATCATCAGCTCGACAAGGGTGAATCCCTTCTTGTTGAACATTGTAGCCTCTCCATCTGAGTCTGCTCCGGGCAGACCCGGAAATATCTTGAACGAGGGAACACCGTGTTCCCACGCAGAACCTACCATACAAGTTCCGTGCCAAGTTTCCTGAAAAGCCTACGTGACTCGAATTTGACCAAAACCAGCCTCTGTGGCCCGTTTTTTTTTGCCGAAACTGACAATTTTTGTCAGTCAGCCATGACATTTTTTGTCAGCGCGTTGGTGCAGCGGACAAAAATGTTGACATGCCAACCCCACTTAAGGCGCTCGGCACCCACCCACATAGACGACTAGTAAACCTCACTACCCGTCAATATGTTCACAGTTCCATCCATATCGGTGATGAACTGAGCTTGGACACCATTTCCGTCCACATCACACATGCCCTTGACGTGGAAAGTGCCCTGGGATGTCGCCTCAAGCATATAGGAGCCCCGAACGTCTCCCTCTGGCCGCCAACCCAAGGCGTCAAAGTTCGAGCCCCGCTTCCATGGACGAGACCGGCTGTCGGGGGTTGCGTCGGGCCAAGGGATTCTCGCAGGAACCACTTCACCGTTCACTGTCTGGTAAGCGAGAGCGGCAACGTGAATACCCGCCAAGTTTGCGGGGACCTCAGCCCGCTGCGCTCGGTACTGCATCTCGATGAAGTTTGGGACACCGATGGCGGCAACAACACAGAGCAAAGCGACGAGTATCATGAACTCAATCACAGAGAATCCGGGTTGTAGACGCCATCGGGCCACAGGTTGCTCATCCTTGATGTCTCCGAGGAGACCCTGGACACATTTGCAATTTCTATGCCATTAAGGCGCTAATCTGCCGCGAGATCGTCAAGCCCTAGCTTTGCCAGCCGATACCGAAACGACCGGAAGGTCATCTGCAGCAGCTTCGCAGCCTCCGTCTTGTTGCCACTGCTCTCCTCAAGCGCAGCGAGGAGCCATCGCTTCTCCACCTCACCCAGCATTCCGTCGAGATTTACACCGCTTTCCGGAAACTCCGCCTGAGCCAGCGCCAGAGGAGCTCGACCCGTGTCAACGAGCTTCTCCGGTAGGTCAGCGGGAGCAATGAGCCCACCCTGACACAAGGCCACTGACCGCTCAATAATGTTCGAGAGCTCCCGGACATTGCCTGGATAGTGCCAGGCTTGAAGGACCTTCATGGCATCCGGACTCACCGAAACATCACCGCGGTCATACTCATCCGCGAAATGTCGGACGAAGTGACGGATCAGCTTGGGTAAATCCCCTGCTCTCTCTCGAAGGGGTGGCAACTCTATCTGCACCACATTCAGCCTGTAGAAGAGGTCCTCTCGAAAGCGCCCCTCCTGGACCAAGGCCTCCAGATCAGCGTTACTGGCTGCCACAATACGGACGTCGACATCGACCTCTTGAACACCGCCAACGGGCGTCACCTTACGCTCCTGAACTGCACGCAGGAGCTTGACCTGGGCGGCCGCCGGCAGGGAGTTCACCTCGTCCAGGAACACGGTCCCGCTCGCCGCAGCCTCGATCAGCCCCTTTTTGTCCCTCACGGCCCCCGTGAAAGCCCCCTTCTTGTGGCCAAAGAGCTCGCTCTCGACCAGCGCCTCCGGGATGGCGCCACAGTTGATTGGAACGAATGGCCCCTCGCCGCGACTGCCGCTGAAGTGTATGGCACGCGCGACGACTTCCTTTCCCGTCCCGCTCTCACCGACAATCAGGCAATTGATTTTGGTGTCCTTCACCCGATCGATCAGGCCGTACACGCGCTGCATGGGAGGAGAGCCCCCGATGAGGTTGCCGAAGTAATACTGGTCGCGGAGCTGGGCCTTCAGCATTCGGTTCTCCGCCTCGAGCGCCCTTCGCCCCAGAGCTCGGCGGACAACCATCTTTAGTTCCGTGTTGTTGAACGGCTTGAGCACATAGTTAGCCGCACCCTTG
>CAZKOI010000240.1:0-4034 GCA_964554315.1 uncultured Enterobacterales bacterium
ACCTCTTCCTGGGTGGGGCCGCTCCGGCCGATCCCGGCCCGATCGACGGGAACGCCACCGAGCGCGCGAAACATCCCTCCCCATGGCCCCTGAAAGAGCGACTGCTTGCCCGCCCAGCGGCTCTTCACACCCAGCGCCCACGCCGTCAGAATGAAGAGTGGGAAATCCCACGTGCTGGTGTGGGGATACCCCACCAGGATGAACTTTGGCGTGTCGGGTATCTGCGCATCGGCACGCCAGCCGAGCACCCACAGCCCGAGTCGGCCCAGCCATTTCTTCACCGTCGTCATTCCACCAAGGTATCATCGCCCCATGATCATTCGAACCGTTCTAGTCAAGCTGCGAGAAGAGTGGGCCCACGACGAGGGCCGCGCCGAGCTGTCGATGGTCGGCGCCCGAGCGCTGGCGGCCGTCCCAGGGGTCGTCTCAGCGCGCAGCCTCCTACCGGCCGACGATGCCGCAAGGGCCAGCTGGGACGTGATGTTCCAGGTCGAATTCAATGACCTCGAGGACGTGGAGGTCTACCGCGTCCACCCCGATCACATTCGTTTCTTGGAGGAGCACCTCAACCCCAAGGCGGAGGTCAAGAAGGTCTGGAACTGGGAGGCCTAGCGGGGAGCGCCCAGTCGATCTCCGGTTCGCCCCTCGCGCTCAGGTGGGCATTGATGGCCGAGAAATGTCCGCACCCGAAGAAGCCTCGGTGGGCTGACAGCGGTGACGGATGCACCGATCGCAGCACGAGATGACGGCCTGGGTCGATCATGTCGGCTTTGCGACCAGCTTGGGAGCCCCAGAGCACGAACACCAACCCGTCCCGCTGAGCGTTGAGGCGCTCGATGACCGCATCGGTAAACCGCTCCCAGCCTTGGTTACGGTGGCTGTTGGCCTCGTGTGCACGGACGGTGAGGACGGTATTCAGCAGCAACACACCCTGCGAGGCCCAGTGGGTCAAGTCGCCGTGAGAGGGCGCCGGCACGCCGAGGTCCGCGGCCAGCTCCTTGAAGATGTTCTTGAGCGATGGAGGGGGCGGCGTAGGAGGCCGGACCGAGAAACACAGCCCGTGGGCTTGTCCGTGCCCGTGGTAGGGGTCTTGTCCGAGGATGACCACCCGCACCGCACCAAAGGGGGTCGAGTTAAACGCGTTGAAGATCTCAGCGCCGGGCGGAAAGACGACATGGTGGCGCTTTTCCTGAACTAAGAAGGCCTTCAGCTCGGCCATGAAGGGCTGCCGAAAGACGTCCGATAGTTGATCGAGCCAGGACGGCTCGAGCTGGATGCTTGCACGCGTCATGGACTGTCACTAACCGGGCCGATAGTCCGACCTCCACCCCGAGAGACCCATGAAAGTCGAAGGCCTGACCTCCCTCACCACCGAGCAGCTCAAGCGTCTGCTCTCTTACCTCCACCAAGGCAAGCTCTCGCTTCCGCTCGATGCGCACAGCATCGCCTGCGCGGGCTTTCAGTTCAGGCACCAAGAGCTGATGAATGCGCTCCGTGGCTTGGATGAGAACGGCGTGCGCGCGGTTTTAGTCTGCGTGATCGCCGAACGACTGGCATCGGAGGAACACGGGGCGTGAGTCGCTTCTCCCGATACGCTTGGGTCACCCTGGCCTACAACTTTGCGGTGATTCTCTGGGGCGCGTTCGTTCGAGCGACCGGAAGCGGCGCAGGCTGTGGTGAACACTGGCCGACCTGCAACGGCGAGGTCATTCCACGCCCCGAGGCGATCGAGACGATGATTGAGTTCACGCATCGCCTCACCTCCGGCATCGCCTTGCTCATGACCATTGTGTTGGTCGCTTGGGCTGTCCGAGCCTTCGAGCCTGGGCATCGGGTACGCAGAGCGGCCTGGGTCACCATTGGATTCATGCTCGCGGAGGCGGCACTGGGTGCGGGCCTGGTCTTGTTCGGGCTGGTCGCAGACGACGACTCCGTGGCGCGAGCATTGGTCATGTGCATGCACCTGCTCAACACCCTCTTTCTTCTTGCCGGCATGGTGCTGACCGCCTGGTGGGCCGACCGACCAGGGGTTCTGGACCTGCGACAGGGCCCTGTCCGCGCACTCGGCGCCGGCTTCATAGGGCTCTTTTTGGTCGGCGTGAGCGGGGCGATCGCAGCCCTCGGCGACACCCTCTTTCCCTCCGAGACACTGCTCGATGGCCTCTATGCAGACCTCGACCCAAGCTCACACTTCCTCATCCGGCTGCGAAGCTATCACCCTGTCTTCGCGCTCATCGTCAGCGCCGGACTCTTTATGCTCGCGCGGCGCCTGGTCGAGAGTGGTGCCACACGTCGCCTCGCGAAACTCCTGATGGGTCTGGTGGGGGCTCAGGTTGCCGTGGGCTTCATCAACCTTGGACTGCTCGCCCCGATCCCGCTGCAGCTGGTGCACCTGCTCATGGCCGACCTGGTCTGGGTGGTGTTTGTCCTGCTGAGTGCAACGACACTGAACCGCACAGCCAGTTAAGGGCGCTCTCAACACAGGAGTCGACATGGCCGATTTCATCTACCAAATGCAGGGTGTGGACGTGATTCTACCGTCGGGCCGCACCATTCTTAAGCCCACCCACCTCAGCTTCTTCCCCGACGCCAAGATTGGGGTGATTGGACACAACGGTGCTGGAAAGTCCACCGTGCTGAAGATCATGGCAGGCCTCGCCGAGCCGACGAATGGCCATACCTGGGTGAAGCCCGGCGCACGCGTCGGCTATCTGCCGCAGGAGCCTCAGCTCGATGAGAGCCTGACCGTCCGGGAGAACATCGAGCTCGGCATGGCCGAGGTGCGGGCCTTGCTCAAGCGCTTTGACGAGGTGTCCGAGGCCTTCGGCGACCCCGATGCCGACTTCGACAAACTCTGCGAGGAGCAAGCCCGTCTTCAGGATCAGATTGATGCGGTGAATGCGTGGGACCTGGATCGCACCCTTGAGGTCGCAATGGACGCCCTTCGGGTGCCCGACCCCGACGCTAGCGTCGCCCACCTCTCAGGCGGTGAGAAGCGCCGCGTCGCGCTGTGCCAGCTCCTACTCAGCAAGCCCGAGATGCTGCTCCTGGACGAGCCCACAAACCACCTCGACGCCGAGACGGTGGGTTGGCTGGAGCGGCACTTGGCGGAATACCCTGGATGCGTCATCGCCGTGACCCACGACCGGTACTTCTTGGACAATGTTGCGGAGTGGATCCTCGAGCTCGATCACGGGTCCGCCTTGCCGTTCCAGGGCAACTACTCCGGCTGGCTGGAGCAAAAGACAGAGCGCCTGCGAAAGGAAGAGAAGGCCGAGAGCAAGCGGCAGCGTGAGCTCAAGCAAGAGCTGGAGTGGATCCGAAGCTCACCAAAGGCACGCCAGGCGAAGCAGAAGGCGCGGATCACGGGCTACGAGGAGTTGGTGGCACAGGCAAAGGACGCTCGTCGAGCGACCGGTGCAAAGATTCGCATCCCGATGACCAAGCGCCTGGGTGACGTCGTGGTCCAGGCCGACGGGTTGACCAAGGCCTTTGGTGAGAAGCTCCTCATCGAGGACTTTGAATTCAACCTTCCGCGAGGCGGCATCGTCGGCATCATTGGCGCTAACGGCGCAGGAAAGACCACCCTCTTCAAGATGATCACAGGCCTCGAGCAGCCGGACTCCGGCGAGCTTCGCGTCGGTGATACCGTGGACCTCGCCTACGTGGATCAGTCTCGAGACGCCCTCGACGACAGCAAGTCGGTCTGGGAGGAGATCTCGGGTGGTCACGACATCGTGAACATCGACGGGCACGAGATGAATTCTCGAGCCTATGTCTCAGCGTTCAACTTTACCGGGAGCGACCAACAGCAGAAGGTCGGGACCCTGTCGGGTGGTGAGCGCAACCGAGTGCACCTGGCCAAGCTCCTCAAGTCTGGGGGCAACCTCATGCTGCTTGACGAGCCCACCAACGACCTGGATGTCGAGACCCTGCGGAATCTTGAGGAGGCCTTGCTGACCTTCCCTGGGTGCGCCGTGGTCATCAGTCACGACCGGTACTTCCTGGATAACGTTGCCAAGTGGATTCTCGAA
>CAZKOI010000240.1:4044-5740 GCA_964554315.1 uncultured Enterobacterales bacterium
CGCGACCCACATTCTCGCCTTCGAGGGCAACTCCGAGGTCGTGTGGTTCGAGGGCAACTACCAAGAATATGAGCGGGACCTGAAAGCACGGAAGGGTGAAGACGCCGCCAACCCCAAGCGCCTCATGTACAAAAAGCTCACCCGCTAACCATCGCCTCCACAAAGGGAAGGTCCGCCTCCGCCCAGTCCAGGGTCGCCAGCTCGTCCGGCGCCAACCAGACCAGGGCGTCGTGATCGGACAACGCAGGCTCCCCCACCACGATCTCAACGCGGTATGCCACCAGACACAGCGGCCCTTGGTCGCCGTCGAACACGTGCTCGCCGAGGCACGCTCCCACGCGGACACGGATGGAGAGCTCCTCCTCAAGCTCTCGAGCCAGCGCAGCCCGATCGTCCTCCCCAGGCTCGACCTTGCCCCCAGGAAACTCCCACTTGCCCGCTAAGCGGACGTGAGGACCTCGGCGTGCAGCCATGATCCTGCCCTCTCGGCACGCCACAGCGGCCACCACTCGCATCATCCTCGACCTCCTCTTCATCACTCGCCAAAACTGTCTCACATGACGCCCCTGCATGTGCCATCCTGTGGCGATGAGACGCTATTTCGAGTGGGTGCTTCGACACAAGCTGGCCATGCTTGCATTGGTCGCCGTGTTCACCGTCGCCTCGCTCGTCTCAGTGTCGCGAGCCGTGTTGGGCAGCAGCATTGGAGAGATGTTCTTCGGCGATGCACCTGCTTTCACGCGATACGTTGAGCTCATCGAAGCCTTCACCTCCGATGAAGTATTCGCGATTGCCTACCAAGAGTCCGACCCCCTCTCCGTGGATGCACTCGACAGGCTGGAGCGCATCACCGCCGAGATCGAGCGCGACGCCAACGTCGAGCGAGTGAGCAGCCTGCAGACGCTCGACCGAGTCCAGTCCATCGACGGTACGCTGCTCGTAGAGACCTATGCCGACGCTGCCCGAGCTGACCCGGAGCGGCGGGGGGATCTCAGTCAGGAAATCCAGGCTGACCCGCTCCTGGCCCGAACATTCCTCGGCGCCTCAGGCTCTACCGCGAGCGTCTTGGTCCAGCTCACCGTCGACCCCAAACGCTCCGGGGAGGTCGGACCAGGAATCGTGTCTCACGCGCTGGCCGCCTTTGAGGCCAATGGCTACTCGAGCGCCCAGGTCCACCGTGCGGGCTTTCCGGCCGTGCTCGCGGAGATGGTGCGGCAAGCACACTATGGACTCACCCACATTCTTCCCATGTCGGTGGTGGTCCTGACGCTGTGCGTCACGCTCCTCTTCCGAAGCGCGCTTCCTGTCGCCTTGTCGATGGGTGTCAGCGGTCTAAGCGCACTGTTCAGCGTGGGTGTGGCCGCAGCGGTGGATCCCCACCTGAGCATCTTCTACGGGATCATTCCTGCAGTCGTCACGGTGGTCGCCGTATCGGACGTCATTCATATGTGGAGCGCCTACCTCCATGAGCTTCGCCTCGGACGGAGCAAGCGAGAGGCCATACTCTCAAGCGCCGAGGATGTCGGTAGAGCCTGCTTGTTGACCAGCATCACCACCTTCGTGGGGTTTGTCTCCATCAGCCTGATACCCACGCCGGTCTTCCAAGAGCTGGGGTGGGTGCTGGGCTTGGGTGTGGCGATAGCCCTGCTGCTCGCCATGACGCTCGTACCCATCTTTGCGGACCTCGGCGAGACAC
>CAZKOI010000241.1:0-5726 GCA_964554315.1 uncultured Enterobacterales bacterium
AGGCGACGCAGGCACTGGTGCTGGAAGTGCTTGACCTCGGCGAGGAACCAGTCATTCTCCGCGCCGCTCAGGATGAACTCCTCGTGCGCGAGGACCTGGTCGCTGTCGCCCGATGTCCGGAGGTTGATCAGTCCGACCTCGAGGTGGTTGATGCGGAGGCGAAGCAGCGCATCCTCCAGCTCGCGGAATGCCCGGAGCGACCATGTGTCGGCGCTTCGCTCTGGGGCGGCATCGGGGCCCTTCAGCGTGATGTTTGCCACACGGTCCTCGAGGGTGACCTCGACGGAGGTGTAGGTCCACCCGTCCTCGGTGTCGCTTCGGGTCAGCGCAGGGAGCGCCACACCGGGCCCCTTGCGGTGGGGAAACTTTGCGTCTTGCTCGGCGACAATCTCTTGTGCCCTCGCTGCGATGCCCTCGTCCCACTTCGAGCGGGGGAATGCGCCGTCGACAAAGTTGTACTTCTTTGCGTCTCGGGCGCGAAAGCCCTCGGCCTTGGTGCAGAAGACGTCCGAGATGTCACGGCGAATCTTCCGCTTGTCGGTGAGCCGTGTGAGGCCGCCGGTGCCGGGAAGAACGCCCAGCAAGGGCACCTCCGGGAGGGCCACCGCGGCGTTCCCGTCGTCGATGAGGTAGATCTCTTCGCAGGCCAGAGCAAGCTCATAGCCGCCGCCAGAGGCGGTGCCGTTCAGGGCCGCCATGAACACCAGGCCAGACTCTGAGACCGCGTCCTCGATGCCACACCGTGTCTCGTTCGTGTACTTACAGAAGTTGACCTTGAAGGCGTGAGGGGCGTTGCCCAAGAATCGGATGTTTGCCCCCGCACAGAAGATCTTGTCGTAGGCGCCGGTGAGGACGACACAGCGGACCTCGGGGTGCTCAAATCGGAGCCGGTTGACGACGTCATGCAACTCGATGTCGACCGCGAGGTCGTAAGAGTTGAGCTTGAGGTCGTAGAGACCATCCCACATGGGGCGGTCCTCTTTGATGTGCATGGTCAGCGTGGCCACGCTGCCTTCAACCTCGAGATCCCAGTGCACGTACTGGCTGGGGTGGGTCTCAAAGTTGACCGGGGGGTATGCGAATTCACCCATGATATCCTCCTGATGATAGCACTATAGTGCATTAAAATGCGGTTGGCAACCGGTATTTAATGCATTATAGTGCACATATGACGTCGCTACTGGTACAAATAGGCGCGAGACTGCGCATGAGGCGCCAGGCCTGGGGCTTGACCCAAGCGGAGCTGGCGCAGCGAGCTCAGGTCTCACCACGCTTCTTGGTTCAGCTCGAGAAGGGCGAAGGAAACATCAGCGTGGGGCGCCTCGCTGAGGTCTGTGATGCGCTAGACATCTCGCTGGAGGACCTGTTTCGAGGGCTCGGACCCGGTCGCCCTAAGAAGATCGCCTTGGTGGGGCTTCGAGGCGCCGGAAAGTCCACGGTGGGTGCACAGCTGGCCGCGGCGCTTGAGGCGACCTTCATCGAACTGGATGCGCTCATCGAGCAAGAGGCGGGCATGAGCCTTCGAGAGTTGTTTGAGCTGCGAGGCGAGGCCCACTACCGCACTCTCGAGAGAGAGGTGTTGGAGCGTGTGCTGAGGGATCCTCACGCCGCAGTCATTGCTGCGGGTGGATCGATCGTGACCGCCCCCGACACGTGGCGGCGGCTCCAGGAAGGGGCCAGGACAGTCTGGCTTCAGGCCTCGCCAGCCTCCCACCTTGAGCGGGTTCGGGCCCAAGGAGATCTCCGACCCATGGAAGGGCGACCCAATGCCCTGGTTGAGCTGGAGGCCATTCTTGATGAGCGCGCGGGGCTCTACGCGGAGGCCGACGTTCACATAGACACCGATGTGCTTGGTATCGCTGGCGTGGTAGAGGTGTTGGCCCATGACTGAACGCCCGCCTCCTGCGCCCGATGAGAGCCTCGACCAACTCACCCGTGATTGGTGGGTCTACCAGCTCAAGCGCGGCCATCGCTTCTCGACCGACGACGTCGTGACGGCGTGGACGGCCGGGGCGGCCCGTCCCGATGCTCGGCGTCTCCTCGACATTGGCGCTGGCATTGGGTCGGTTGGTATGATGACCCTGCACTTCATGGCGCCGGAAGCAACCAGCGTGTTTGTGGAGGCTCAGGAGGTCAGCCACCGCCTCTGCAGAAAGAGTGTTGAGGCCAACAACCTGAGCGCCAGGATCGAGCTAAGGCTCGGTGATCTTCGCGATGACGCCCTCATTCCCGAGCGGGCAGCCTATGACCTGGTGACGGGCTCTCCTCCGTACACGCCCGTCGACAAGGGAGTAGTATCGCCTCACCCTCAGCGGGCCGCGTGCCGAATGGAGCTTCGAGGGAGTGTCTTCGACTACTGCCTCACGGCTGCGCGAGTGCTCAAGCCGGATGGCACCTTTGTCTTCGTACACGCCGCCACCGATCCACGGCCTGAGGTCGCTATCGAGCGGTCTGGACTGGTGCTCAACGAACGACGCGACATCGTCTTTCGCGCGGGCCGGCCTCCTACTATTTCGGTCTTCAGGTGCAGCTTCAGCGGGGAGCGCATGGATGCTGAGCCCTTTGTCATGAGGACGGAAGACGGTGACTGGGGACCGGATCGTGAGCGCATGCGGGAGGCGCTGGGCTTCAAGGGCTGATGGCCTTCAACGCTGCCCGCGCCGCCTCGTTGCCCCCCTCAGCGGCCATGCCGAGTTCCGCTCGGGCACGAGTGATGTCGTCGCTGTAGAGCGATGCCAGCCCAATGGCTTGGTGCAGGGCTGCGGCCTCGCCCCCCATAGAAAGCGCTCCCTCGTACCATCGGACGGCATCGCCATAGCGTCCAGCGACAAAGGCCTGGTGTCCAGCAAGAGCTTGGCCCTCGGCGGTTGCGGTGTCGGGCTCCACGGGGTTGGAGCGGTAGCCGGGAATAGGGCGATGACCGTGGTACCCGTCAACCCTGAAGCGCCCCTCGACCGTCGTGTCGGTGGCTGCTGTAGTCAACCCGCCGATGCCCAGATCGGCGATGCAGTCAGCGAGTGCTTGTCCAAGGATTCGGTGTCCTTCCGCGTTGGGGTGGCAGTGGTCGAGGAAGAGGTTGTTGCCGGGAATCCCGTTATCCGCGGCACTCGCGAGCGCACCCGCCAGATCGCAGACGGGCACCCCGTGGGAGATTCCCAGCTCCTTTACGGTCGTCCTCAGGTTTCTGTTGGCGGTCATTGGACGAAGCGCTGCTAGCTCTTTTCGCTCGAGAGCGTCGGCAGAGAGCGCGTCCAGGCCATGCTGGAGGTAGAGGTGCCCGACCTTGTGCCAGCCGCCCTCCGTGATGACCGCTGCTGCGAGGTCCGGGAAGAGGTCGACCAGAGCTGCGGGCTCGGGGAGCTTCGCGGCTTGTTCAAGCGCTCGGATGGCCTCCTTCTCCTCGGTGGATGCAATCCCAGGTGTGGCATTGTCGAGGTGGTCGAGCGTGTTGGTCCCGACCGTGGCCAGCATGAGCGGCACGCCGCGTTCACGGGCCGCGAGGACCATGTCTCGTAGGTGCTCCCGATACAGCGCCACGCCCAAATCCCTGTCGTCTTGATTGACGGTCACATCGAGCCGTCCGATGGGCAGCCACGTCTCATCGTCCGGAGGGCTCATCGTGTCTTCTGCAGGGAGGAGTGTGTTGCGAATGAGCCGATACAGATAGCTCTTCGACAGCCTGCGACGCATCAACTCTGCGCCGGGATCGTAGCGGTCGGAGCGGGCCTTGAGTGCCCGAAGCTCGTGGTACTCATTGTTTCCAGAGTAGATAACGATGAGGTCAGGATCGTCGTTCTCCAGCGCGCGGAAGACCATCTCACCGACTTGCCGACTGCCCATTCCGCCGTGAGCGAGGTTCAGGACCTCCAGGGCTTGGTCAGGGTGACTGCCTCGAAGGATGGCCTCCGCTCGTCCAGGAAAGGCCGTCAGGGGTCCATACATTTCGCCGTAGGCCGCACTGGCTCCATACACGAGGATTCGGGTGCCGGCCTTGGTGTTGGTCACCGTTCGGCCTCGTCCTGCGACATAGCGCCGGGTTCCCGGTGAGCGGGCAGGGACAAACGCCTGACCCGAGTTGCGCTGGTAGAGCAGCGGCGAAACCACTTGCTCAAGGTCTGGCATCACCGCACGGAGCGCGGCCTCGGTGCCACCTACCAGCGTCACGACCATGATCACAGCGAAGGAGAGCTTCTTGAACATCGCTAGAGTCTACAGCAGAAACAAGAGCGCCCGCCGAAGAGGCGGGCGCCGGTGAGCCAGTAGATAGGCTCAGTCCGCGTTGCGGAAGAACGTGGGAATGTCGTAGTCGTCGGGGTTGAGCCCGCTCACGATTCCACTTCCGCCAACGGGAGAGCGGTAGCCGCGTCCGGTGTCGTTTCCGTTCGCCACCTTGCGGCTTGGTTGCATGGCCTCGGCAACGCGACGCTCGACCGATGGGGTGACGGAGAGGTGGGACTCGTCGAACCCGGTGGCGATGACGGTCACTCGGGCCTCGTCGCCCATCGTCTCATCGATGACCCAGCCCCAGATGACGTTGGCGTCCTCGTGAGCCTCTTCTTGGATCATGGTGCTGGCCTCGGTAATCTCGAACATGCCGAGGTCACGTGAGCCGGTCACGTTGATGAGTACGCTCGTCGCACCGCCGATGCTGACATCGTCGAGGAGTGGGCTAGAGATGGCCCGCTGCGCGGCCTCTACGGCCCGGTGCTCGCCTGTGCCGACGCCAACACCCATGAGCGCCATTCCCTTGTTGGCCATGATGGTCTTCACGTCAGCGAAGTCCACGTTGATGTTGCCTTGGGCATGAATGAGATCGCTCACACCCTTGACGGCTTCGTAGAGGACCTTGTCAGCCATACCAAACGCCTCGGACATCGTCGTCCGCTCGTTGGCCATGGAGAAGAGCCGCTGGTTGGGGATGGTGATGAGGGTATCGACGCAGCTTCTGAGCGCCTCGACACCTTCGTCGGCTTGCTTGCGCCGCCGTCGACCTTCAAAGTGGAACGGGCGGGTGACACAGGCCACTGTGAGTGCACCAATCTCTTTAGCGACCTGAGCGATCACCGGGGCTGCGCCCGTTCCGGTGCCACCGCCCATGCCTGCGGTGATGAAGATCATGTCGGCACCAACCACGAGCTCGGCGAGCCGGTCGCGATCTTCGAGGGCCGCCTCGCGACCAACTTCAGGATCGGCTCCAGCGCCGAGACCCTTCGTGAGTTGGCCGCCGAGCTGGAAGCGACGGGGTGCGAGAGAGCGCTCCAGGTCTTGGGCATCGGTATTGACGACGACGAAGTCTACGCCGGTCATGCCTGCCTGGATCATGTTGTTGACAGCGTTGCCGCCGCCACCGCCAACGCCGATGACGCGGATGATGGCCGCGCCGGTGTCTGGTTCAACGAGGTCGATTGTCATGTGTTCACCTTCAACTTGTACTGCTACAGAACTGCGGGGGGAGTGAGGAGTGGGGTTATTGGGAGGGAGATTGCAGGAGAGTGACGACGGCGACCGTGCCGACGTCGAGGTCGACGTGCTGCGGCGTGTCGAGAGAGAGCCCTTGCTCTCGCATCCGCGAGAGGCGGTCGAGGGCAACATACGGATCCGCGAAGCCAAGGACGACGCGTGAGCCAGATCGCATCACCAGGGAATACCCGGCGGTGCTGTCGAAGTGAATTTCAGAGAGGTCGTTGATGGCGATGTGCTCATCACCGTCAACCGCCTTGATGACC
>CAZKOI010000242.1:0-5695 GCA_964554315.1 uncultured Enterobacterales bacterium
TGAGTCATGTAGACCTGCTCCCGACAGTCCTCGAGCTGGTCGGGGCGGTTGCCCCGGCCGGCATCGATGGGAGAAGCATGCTTCCTCTCCTCTCGAATCCCGAAGCTGAGATTCGGCGAACGACGCTGGTCGAGGGGGGCGTCAGCTGGACACCGAGAGACACGATGCGCGGCGCCGTGATCTCCCCGCCCTGGGCGCTCCTGCGACAGCCGCTGATGTGTGTTGAGGGTCGGCCCGAGCCTCCGCCGGAGCCCGGCGTTCCGTTTAAGTGCCTCTTCAACATGGAGACCGATCCTGACCAGACGCAAAATCTCGCTCGAGAGAATGCTGCGGTGGTCGATAAGCTGCAGGCTCGGTGGGATGGCTATCGGGCGACCAAGGCAGGGCAGTCGGCGCCGGTAGAGGTCGTCCACGACCCGGAGTTCAAGGCGCTGCTGCAGCGCTCAGGGTACTTCAATGCGTCGGAGCCGGTCCATGAGTGATGAGCCGGTCGCGGCGACCTTCGGAGGCCCCGGCTGGAGGGCTCGAGTCGACTGTCACAGCGCGGACGTGGCAGCCGGACGCATCTGGCGCAAGGTGGGGGTCACTGATGAGTATAGCCCGCTTCGTGAGGTTCTCATAAGCGCCCCAAGCGCTCAGTTTCGTCAGCGAGGTGATCCAGAAGCGAGCCTCATGCTGAGCTGGCCCGCGCTGGAACAGTTGGAGTCCGAGCAGGCCGGAATCCAAGCCTATTTTGAGGAACAGGGGGTTCACGTTCACGTTCACCGACCTGCAGAGCCGCCGCCGCTGAACTACCTCTTCATGCGGGACCTGATCATCACCACCCCCGAAGGCGCGATTGTCTGTCGCCCTGCATCACCGGTCCGTGCCCCTGAGGCTCGATGGGTCAGTCGGGCGCTCGGCGAGATGGGTGTCCCCATCCTCGGTATGCCGACGGGGGACGCGACACTGGAGGGCGCCGATGCGCTCTGGTTGGATTCTCGCACCTTGCTCCTTGGGACGGGTGCTCGAACCAATGCCAGCGGAGCAAGATGGCTTCGGCGGCTGCTGGAAGGCCTCTCCGTAGACGTCATAGAGGTGCCCATTCCGTCCGGCGCGCAACACCTGCTTGGCGTCGTGGTCCCCGTCGGGCCCGATCGCGTGATCGTCGATGCTGGCCGTGTCACACCGGAATTGAGCGAGGTCATCAGCCGGCGTGGAATGGGGACAATTCGGGTCGATGATGGACCCGAGAACCGTGTCCGTCGGGGCATGAACGTCGTTGTACTGGGACCCAATCACGTGGTGATGCCGGCGAGCTGCCCGGGTCTGGCGACGCAGTTCAGGAGGGAGGGGTTGCGGGTCGATGAGTTGGTCGTGGATGCCTACGTTCAGGCGGCCGGTGCGCTCGGCTGTTTGACGGCCGTGCTCCGGCGAGAGACCCCCGAGTCGGGGTAGGATGAGGAGTCCGTGCGCGCGCGCGACGGGAGCTGAGCTGAGGAAGATGCAGATCCATGGATGAGACGCCCAAGCTGCGACCGATAGTAATGGTCCTCGCCGCCATGTTCGCGTTCTCGCTGATGGCGGTGTTCACCCGCGGTGCTCAAGCGGACATCCTGGGTGTGGCGGCCTGGCGGGCGATCTTCGTGGCCATCGTGTTTGGCTTGGGAACGGTCTGGAGAGGAGGGGGCCTGAACGCGCTCAGGCCCGACGGAGTGACACTGCGCCTGGGTGTGTGGCTGGGTGTTGCCCTCGCCGTCGCGTCCTCGACCTTCGTCGGCGGCTACGCCTTCACGACGGTGGCGAACACCATCTTTCTCCACAACCTTGCGCCCGTCATGGTCTTCCCGCTGGCTTATTGGTTGTTCAAGGAGCGGTCAGGCTCTGCGGCGGTCACCGGCGCGGGAATCGCGCTCTTCGGGGTGGCGATGCTCTCGGGTGTCTCCATCTTCCAGGTCTCTCACTTCGCCTCGAGCCGCTTCTTGCTGGGAGACTTCCTCGCCTTTGTCTCTGCCATCGGGTACGCCGCGGTCCTTGTCCTGACGCGCATGACACGTCGCGAGAATACGCCCATCCTCGCCACGCTCACGGTGGCCTGGGTGGTCGCCGCAGTCCTCCTCAGCGTGGTCGCGGTGGTCGCCGGTGGATTCATGATCTCGGGGCGGTCCCTGCTCTGGGTCTTTGGTCTGGCGGTGATTTGTACCAACGTGCCGTTCTACTTGCTGAACCTCGGCATGCGATCCGTACCCGCGGGGATGGCTGCGGTGCTCTCCTTGTCGGAGGTACTCTTTGCGACGGCTCTGGGCATCGGGGTCTACGGGGAGCGCTTGGCGCCCATTGGGTGGATTGGTGCGGTGCTCGCGGGCCTCGGTGTGCTCTACGCTGTCACCCAGGAAACGGAGGACGAGACGAAGACCGCCTCCGAGCTCCCGGAGTCGCTCCGAGCCCCGCGCTTGGCGCGTGCTGGCCTTGGTCTGTTGCTCCTCAACGGCGGGGCGATCTATGGGGCACTCGGTGGAGGCTCGGGGGCGTCGCTCATGACCCTCTCTGGTCTGACGCTCTTGGCTCGATACGGCGCTGCTGGTGCATCTGCGCTGCTCGATGGACGCTTCGACGGCGCCTTGCGCTGGGTCGGTGCTGGACTGGGCGCGTTGG
Organism: uncultured Enterobacterales bacterium; assembly: GCA_964554315.1. Taxonomy (GTDB): domain Bacteria; phylum Myxococcota_A; class UBA796; order UBA796; family UBA796; genus UBA796. The sequence continues at coordinate 2,635 of CAZKOI010000242.1, forward strand.
TGGTGGGTATTGCCTATCAGGGTGCCGGAGGCGTCGGAGTGCCCGGCTCGCTGATGCCAAGCGTGATTCTCCTCGCGGTTCTCCTGGTTGATCGACAATTGGCGGCAACCGAGCCGGCCGAGCTTCGCGACACCAACTCGCTTTGGTCTATGGCGGTCTCGCTCTTCATTCTCTCGGGTGTCCTTGACGCCATGGGGCATGGGTGGGCGCCGGTATTGAGTGAGGGCTGCAACCTGGGGCTGGCGGGTGCAGGCCTCATGACCATGGTCCGAAGCCTCAATGGGGGCGCGGATCTTGCGCAGCAACACACTTCCGCGATTGAACGCTTGGTGCACACATGGTCAACAGGCCGCCGAGGCTGGACGGCCGTGGTCGCGGTGTGGTTAGTCGGCGCTGCCCATGTCGTACCGACGGGACATGTTGGGATTGTTGAGCGCTTTGGGGCGCCACAGCCGGAGGCCCTGACGGCGGGCTTGTCCCTGCGCCTGCCCCCCCCTATCGAGACGCTAACCTACGTCGATGTGGGCTCAGAGCGGCAGCTGGCGCTGGGGGCCCAGACGATGCTCACGGGGGATCAATCCATGGTCAGTCTTGAGGCGGTTCTGCGCTATCAGGTGTCCGACGCCAACCGCTTCGCGTATGCACTTCGTGAGCCAACGGAGACGCTGCAGACCCTCGCCCATGCGGCACTAATCGACGTGGTCGCTCACGTGAGCCAGGATGTTTTGTTGACCACCGGACGTGCAGAGACCGAAGCCGCTGTGCTCTCTGTGCTCCAGGATGCGGTTGATCAAGCCGAGATGGGAGCGACGGTGTCTGGATTCCATCTGACTGCAGTGCGTGTGCCGCCGCAGGTTCTGGCGTCCTTCTTGGATGTCATCACCGCTGGGGAGGAGCAGCAGCGGGAGATCAACCTCGCTGAGGCGTACGCGGCTGATGTGATCCCGAGGGCGAGAGGCGAGGCCGTAGCCCGCATCGTGGGGGCCCAAGGCGAGGCGGAGCGTGTCGATGCGGAGGCGATCGGGTATGACGTCTGGTTCCGCTCTCTCCAGCGAAATGGCCGGCGCCAGATGGCGGTGACGCGCGCGCGCCTGAGAGCCGAGAGCGCGGAAGCGAGGCTCGGCCCAGTGAAGATAGTGGCGGCACCGGCCGGTGTGCGGGTGTGGCTTGACGACGAGGCCGAGTGGCCGAGGGACCCCGAGACCAAGGAGGGCCGATGAGCCGATCCCTGATGATTGGACTGCTGGCTGTTGCCCTGTTGGGCGGCAGCGTCTTCACCGTTGATGCACGCGAAGTTGCCGTCGTGACTCAGTTCGGCAAGCCAGTGAAGACGATTATGGAGCCCGGGCTCCAGGCCCGTCTGCCTTGGCCTCTGCATCAGGTCGTTCGCTTCGACAAGCGAACCCAGTTGCTCAGTGTGGAGCCCGCGGAGGTGTTGACGAGAGACAAGAAGAACCTGGTGGTCGAGGCCTTTCTTCTGTGGCGCGTCAGTGATCCGGAGCGGTTTCTAGAAGCTGTCGGTACCCCCGAGGTCGCCAACACTCAACTCTCGGACCTGGTCGCCAGTCGAATCGCCGCAGCACTGGGAAACCGTGACTTCATTGAGCTGATGTCCACGGAGGATAAGTCGGTTGCCATGTTGCCCGATGACCTCCTGGCTGGAATTGCATCCATCGGCAGGGAGCGTCTCGGCATCGAGGCGATCGATGTGCGGCTGCGGCACATCGGATTGCCGCTGCAGAACGAGCAATCCATCTACGAGCGGATGCGCGCGGAGCGAAGTCGAATCGCCAACGCCTACCGCTCGGAGGGTGAGGAGCGGGCGGCCGTCATTCGTGCGGAGGCGGATCGAGAGGCCGCAGAGATACTGGCGGGTGCGGAGAAGGAAGCCATGGCCATCCGCGCGCGCGCGGACGGAGCGGCGGCAAGGATCTATGCCGAGGCTTACGCCGAGGATCCTGGCTTCTATATGTTCATGCGGGGGCTACAGACCGCGGAGACTCTGCTCGATGAAGGATCGGTCCTCGTGGTGGACTCCGATGGACCCCTCTTCGAGGCGCTCACAGGCGGGTCGCCATGACGCCGCTTCGGCTCGGGGGACTCGTCGCGCTTCTGGGGGTGATTGCCGGAAGCTTGGTTGTGGTAGACACCGGTGATGTTGCCGTAGTCTATCGCTTCGGCGCCATTGACCGTACCCTCGGTGCAGGGCTGAGCTTTCGGGCACCGTGGCCCATCGAGCGCCATGAGGTCGTGGGCGTGAGCGAGGTGCGTCGGGTTGAGCCAGGCCCCGTGAGAATGCTCACAGGCGACACCAACCTGGTCGATGTCGACCTCGTCATCCAGTATCGCGTGGCGGACCCTGTGGCCTACCAATTGGGCATCGCAAGAGCCGAGGAGACGCTCACCAGCATCATCTTCAGTGTCACGAAGGACGCGGTGGCAGCCATGGGTGTGGATGTGCTCCTCACCACAGGCCGCGCAGCGCTTCAGCAGGACTCTGCCCGGTCGGCCAACGTGCTCTTGAGTCAGCTGGGGGTGGGAATGACAGTCGATGCGGTCGAGGTCCGAGAGATCAATCCTCCGCCGGATGTTCTGGATGCATTCAAGGACGTGTCGAGCGCGCGCGGTGATCGAGAGACTCTGGCCTTGGCTGCAGAAGCTTATGCGTCCAAGCGCCTCCCGCAGGTGCGGGGTCAGGCGGCGCAGCACCTGGAGTCCGCGAAGAGCTTCTCTGCGGATCGGTCCGCGCAGGCAGCAGGAGAGGTCAGCAAGTTTGAGAACCTCCTTGAGGCACATCGAGCCTCACCCCGTGCCGTAAAGGCCCAGCTGTGGCTCGAGACGGCGCAAGCTGTGGGCGAGACAGTTGAGGTCCTGCCCCTTGCCGACGGCACCGAGGTTCGGGTGGCCCGCTAGGTCCAGAGGGTGCGGTCGCCGTAGCCGAGGGCGTGTGCGATCTCCATGGTCTCAGGATGTGCCACGACGGGCTCCAGGAGGTCGGCGCGCTCGAACCACCGGCGCTGACGTGGGCGCTCCGTAGCCATGACCGGAGGTACCCCCGCAG
>CAZKOI010000243.1:0-5688 GCA_964554315.1 uncultured Enterobacterales bacterium
AGATCGAGACCACGAGGTGGTCGCATCGTTCACGCGCGAGCTTAATGAGGCTGAGGTGGCCCTCATGCAAAAACCCCATGGTCGGCACAAAGCCGATCCGCTGCCCTCGAGCTCGGCGCTCGAGCATGGCAGCATGGAGCGTGGCGGGTTCGTCGGTGGTCTGCATCAGTACAGTCGTGTGACCTTCTTGGTCGCATTGGACCGATGGAAGCAGTTTGCCTCGGTTGGAAACACACCGGCCCGAACCTCCTCAACGTAGTGGGCTACTGCGGACGTAATGGGGTCTTGGAGAGAGGCGAAACGCTTCAAGAATTTAGGGGAGAAGCGAGTGTCGAAGCCGAGGAGGTCGTTGCACACCAACACCTGTCCGTCGCACTCTGGTCCGGCACCAATACCGATAGTGGGAATGGTCAGCGCCGCCGAAATCTCTGCGGCCAGCTCGGCAGGAACCATCTCGAGCACCAGCGCGAATGCGCCCGCACCCTGTACGGCCAAGGCATCCTGCATCAGCCGCTGTGCGGCGTCTTCAGACCGCCCTTGGACCCGCCAACCGCCCAAGGCATTGACGGACTGTGGGGTGAGCCCAATGTGCCCGACCACCGGAATTCCGGCGGCGACGATCTTGTCAATGGCCGGCGCTGAGCGCTCTCCGCCCTCGAGCTTTACCGACTGAGCTTTTCCCTCTTGGACCAAGCGGCCTGCACTCGTCAGCGCCTGTTCGGGACTGACTTGATAGCTCATGAACGGCATATCGATGGTCAGGTGTGCGTGGTTGAGTCCACGCGCGACACAACGACCGTGGTACACCATGTCGTCTAGGGTCACGCTGAGGGTGTCCTCCATCCCCTGAATCACCATTCCGAGCGAGTCGCCCACTAGCACCATGTCGACGCCACCTGCATCGACCAAGCGTGCCATGGAGGCGTCGTAGGCTGTTATCATCGCGATCTTTTCGTTGTTCGCCTTCATCTTTTGAAGGTCGAGTACGGTCTTCTGGCGCATGTCATCCTCACGGCCCCTCGCCGGGTGCCGTCGTGTGTTTAGTGATGTCGCTGATGCCTCTCGGCCGGCATATGGTCTCGCTAGGAGACCACCAGTCCAAGGGTTCGAGCACATGGGGTTTATCTTAAGTTGACCCAAAGGCCCAGTCCGCCGTTGACCAAAGGGTGTGGACGGGACAGAATGCAGAGGTGCCTCGGTATGAGATCAAGACGGGTGATGGTGTTCAGGAGCTAGAGAGCTTCGACGACGTCGTGCGTGCGGTTCGCAACGGTCAGGTCGGACGCAGCGCGCAGATTCGGGAGGCGGGCCAAGAGACATGGGATCCGATCGCCTCCGTCGAGGCGCTCAGGGGTTGTTTCCCCGATGACATCTGGTCGGCCTGGGAGGAGGAGTCCGATGATTCGCTCCTCGACGCGTTTCAGCAGACCCCCGACCCGAGCCCGGTAGCCGCTGAGCAGAGCGCTGCACCCGTCGATGAGGTAGAAGACCTGCCGGCCGACTTTGTCGTCCCGGTTGAGCCGCTCACGCGGGCACCCCAAGATGACACGGATGCCTACGATAGCCCTCGTGTGGTGCCTCCCACACGGAGCGAGCCACCCTCCATTACCCCCTCGGCGACGACCCACCCCAACGCGCCACGCCGTCCACCCGCAAAGGTGATTGAGTTTCCTGCACCACCGGAGCTTCGCATCTCGGGGGCGAATGCACTGGACCTCAAGCGCAAGCCTGTACCGCGGGAGGTGCGACCGCCCCGATCTACGGTCCGCTGGGGGCCGATTGTATTGATTGGTGGCGCGGCGAGTGCGGCAATGATGCTCTGGGTTTGGTTCGTCAACGTCAATGCCGATGCGGGCTTTACGTCCGCACCTACACAAGGTGTCGCTGCACCAACCCTTGGTCCACCGCTCTCGGAAGAACAGGTAGCGGTAGCGTCACCCTATGATGCGCTCGAGGACGATATCCGTGAACAACTCATGGAGGGCATTCTCGACATCACGGGCGAGAGCGCGTTTGAGGATGCGCTCCTCATCGAGCTGAGACGCGTGCGGGTCGATGTTCGCTCGGTACGCGTCGACATTCATACGTGGGCCGGCCGCAACAAGGATGTACCCGACGAGGTGAGCTTCAACCTGAAGGTGATGGGGGCGGCCGCTGAACTCGATCGCGACCTCGGTGCACTGGGCATGGTGCTCGGGAAGTATGTCCAGCACTATGGCCTACAGGTACGAGACCTCAACATCATCTTGAGCTCAGAAGATGGTCTCCGAAAGATTCAGATGAACCCGGAGACCGCGCGACGGTATTTCACCCATCGGGTCAGTCTGGAGCGCTTCCTCGCGACCGCCTTCGCGTCCGAGTAGTCAGCGGTTAGCGCGTGCGGCGAGCGGTGTTCCTTGAACGACCCAGCGCTGAAGGGCCGGGCTCAAGATCAGCTCGGCGCCCTGGAGTGCGGCGATAGACTCCGATCCAGTCAGCAGCGCAGCAATGCGAATCTCGGCGATCACGCGCTGAGCGTAGTCGCGCACTGCATCGATTCCACCTCGGGCATGGGCCTGTAGAAAGGGGCGTGCGATACCGCCGACCGTCGCTCCGAGTGCAATCGCCTTGGCGATCATCAGTCCATTACTGACCCCGCCGGTCGCGCAGATGCCCATGCCCAGTCCAGACATCTGGGCCACACTGGCGGCGGTTGGGATGCCCCAGTCCCAGAAGGTGTCTCCGAGCTGCTGACGTGTGTCTTCCGCTCGTTGAGCTTCGACGGCCACCCAGCTGGTCCCGCCAGCCCCGCTGGTGTCGACCCACTGGACCCCCACCTGCCGGGCGCGCTGAGCCACGCTGCGAGATACTCCGCAGCCCGTCTCCTTCATGATGATGGGGACGTCCAGTTCTTCCACGAGCCTGGCCAGGGTGTCGATACCGCCAGTGAAGTCGTCGTCACCCTCGGGCTGGACCACCTCCATCGCGGGATTGAGGTGGACACACAGGGCATTCGCGCCGGAGATACCCACCATCTCTGCCAGGGCGTCAGTGCTCGACTCGCGTGCCTGAACGATGCCGATGTTGCCCAGGACCAAGGCGGACGGCGCCACATCTCGGACCAGGTAGCCCTCTCGAATGCCCTGAGTGAGCAGAGGTCTCTGTGATCCGAAGGCAAACCCAATGCCGAGCTCCTCAGCGACCTGTGCCAGGTCTCGGTTGATGGCCTCCGCGCGGTCCACACCTCCCGTCATCGCTGCCATGACCAGAGGCGCCCTGAGCCTTACACCCGCAAATTCCACGCTGAGGTCGACATCGCTCACGGCCAGCTCGGGCAGGGCATTGTGGATGAGCTCCACACCCTCGAGCAGCGTGGACTTGGCACGAAAGCCGACGTCTCCATCGGTACAGAGATCGATGTGGTCGGCCTTGCGCTGAGAGATCGGTGGGACAGTAGTCATGGCGTGCGTCTAACCCGCAGGACCCGCGACGTTGACGTCGATGATGATCAACCCGCGCTTTTGTGCCTCTGCACGAAAGGCGTCCTCGGCGTCGGGGTCGGGAAACAGTGCGACCGAGCAGTCGCCGCCGCCGGCGCCCGAGGGCTTGGCGGTACCGCCAAAGGACCGCGCGAGGGTTCGGATGGCGGCGAGACGGGGCGTCATGTAGGGAAGGCCCGTCTCAACCGCCATGTGCATCAGCAGATCGGCATTCTCGCCGAGCATCCTCACGGGGTCGTCGGTGAAGTGCTCCACGATCTGCTGAGAGGCCTCGATAAAGGACTGGCGGTGTGGTGTGGCGAGGTAGTGGTCGATTCGAGGCTGGGTCTTGGCCGCCTTTCCAGACCAGATGACCACGGGCTGAACCGGTGGTAGCGGTGTCGCTTTTTCGTTGGCGATGAGTGACATCCCACCGGCGATGCTGGCCAAGACATCGGCTCCAGATCCACCGCCCTGAACAGCGCGATGTATCGCCAAGGCATCCGTGGCGGGTCGACCGGCCGCACAGCAGGCCGCAACACAGGCCGCCGCGCTGCCTCCAAAGCCAGGCTTCTCCGGGAGTTGGGTGGGATTCCAAGCCGAGAAGTGGAAGTGGCCCAGACGGCCTATGAGCGCAGGGCGCACAAAGCGGTCATCCCCGTCAGGCGTCTCGATCTCGAGAGCCTCCGACTCGTGGATGGTGCACTGGACGCCTCGGTCGACGGCGAGGACAATCGCGGGTGCACCGTCGAGGACCGCGTATTCCCCCGCGATCATGAGCTTTCCAGGCGCGCGAACGACCGTCATACGAGGCGGGCGGGGCCGCCGACCCTCAGGGTGTGGACAGTCTGGACGTGGTGCCGGAGTACATCTTCGACCTTGGGCGCGTCCTCGGGCGTGGTGAGGACCTTGACGTTGGGCCCGGCATCCATGGTGGCCCATGCGCTGACACCGATCGACCTCAGCTCCGCCACCGCATGAAGAACCGCGACGGTGGAAGGCTTCATGTAGAGCACGGCTGGCTGTGCACTGAACATGGTGCCCACCATCTTCATCGTGGAGTGCTCCATGACCGTCCCAAGCCGCTCGAGATCTCGGGCTCGTACGGCCGCTTCGGCCTCAAAGACATCTGCCGGCCCGCTCTCAACCCAGCCCGAGAAGAGAGGGCTCGTCTCCTGCGTTCGGTTCATGCCCTCGCGAGAAGAGACGGCCTTCTTCTCATCGGAGACCAAGGCCACTATGACGCGGAGGTCCCAGTGGTCCTGGGGTGCAATGGCGTGGCCGTGGGAGTCGGTGCCGTCTGATCGGGTACCGAGCGACCAGGTCACAAATCCACCCCAGAGGCTGCGGCTGGCGGAGCCCGAGCCTTGCCGAGCGAGGACGCTCAGCTCAGTGAGGGTAGGGGACTGTCCGGCGGCACGGGTCGCCGCTAGCGCGAGGGCCGCGAAGGCGCTGGAGCTAGAGGCCAGACCCGCCGCAGTTGGAAAGTTGTTGGAGGACTCGACGGCGACGGGAGGGCGGTTTGGGTCGATGAGGTCGAGGAACGATGAGACTCGCTCGGTGGCGCTGCCTTGGGTCGGGACACCGTTGATGACGAAGTCATCTGAATCGACCCCCCAGGTCACGGCTGTGGTTGTCTCGAACGGTGCGAGCGTGACGGAGAGCGAGGGAACCGCGGGTAGGTTGAGGCTGCGGTCCCGCTTTCCCCAGTACTTGACGAGGGCGATGTTCGGGTGCGCAGTAGCGGTGACTGTAGCGGTCATGCGGGCCGCTTAACACCTAGCAGGACCTAAAACGACACGAGCCAGCGACGAAGACGCCGCTGGCTCGTGGATACGCGGTCGGTTGTTAGTCTACCAAGCTGCGCACTCGATGTTGAGGATCGGATTGCCCGAACCATAGGTGCTCATCTTCACGGTGAAGTCCGTACCGCCCGTGTGGGTGTGGGTGTCGGACCACCAGAAATACTCAGTCGACGAGCAGCCGGACGACGAGTAGCCGCTCATTCCCCACCCGGTTGTCGTGTAGCCACTGATGGTTTCGGCGCCACCCGTACAGGTGATGAACTCGCTCTCACCAGTCATGGCCTTGCAGAAACTCGGGCAGATCCGCTCTTCGGGTGAGTTGTAGTAGACGGCATCCAACCACTCGCCAGAGGCCGCATGGATGTCGCATTCTCCAACAGGAATCCGCGCTTGAGGCTTCGTGCACAGTGAGCCATCCCACTCCG
>CAZKOI010000244.1:0-5643 GCA_964554315.1 uncultured Enterobacterales bacterium
GCGCGGACCGCGTGAAGCATCTCGTCAGGATCCGAGGGCGAGAGGACGATCATGCCGGGAATGGCCCGAAACGCAGCGAGATCTTCGAGTGCCTGGGCGGAGCCACCATCAGGACCGACGTCGAGGCCAGGATGGCTCGCGACGAGTTTCACGTTTCTTCGGGCGTACGCGACAGACAGCCTGGCCTGCTCGAGAGCACGGAGATGGAACACGGCGAAGGTCGTCGCGACGGGGAGTAGCCCCGCAGCCGCCATCCCAGCAGCCGCCGAGACCATGTTCTGCTCTGCAATACCGAACTGAAAGAATCGTTCAGGATGCGCCGCCCTGAAGTGGTGAGCTCCTGTCCCACCGGCGACGTCGGCATCGAGCACGACCATTTCGGGGAACTCGTCCGCTAGCGCGACCAGGCTCCTTCCGAACGCTTCTCGGAGCGAGTCGCCAGTACTCCCGATGAGCGTTGGCGTGGCATTGTCATTGAACATCATCAAGCCCACAGTTTCCCGGCGACGAGTTCGTCTTGGCGAGTCTTAGGCACGCGAAGCTCAGCCAGCGCCGCTCGGAGCTGATCCTCGCTGATCCTGACGCTTCCGTGCCACTCGGGGACGTCCTCCATGAAGCTAACGCCTTTGCCCTTGGTGGTCTTGGCGATGAGGACCGACGGATGATCCCCCTGCTGCGCCGTATGGTCAAAGCCTTTGTCAAGTTCCGACATTGAATGCCCGTCGACCTCTAGAACCCTCCATCCAAAGGCACGCCATTTCTCAGCAATCGGCTCGATGGCCATGATCTCATGATTCGGCGCGTCGCTCTGAAGTCCGTTGTAATCGATGACCGCGATTAGTCGGTTCAGTCCGAAGTGAGCTGCCGACATGGCGGCCTCCCACACCTGGCCCTCTTGAAGCTCGCCGTCGCCTAACACGGCATAAACCGGTGTGTCGTCAGATTGATGCCGAAGCCCGAGTGCGAGGCCAACAGCAAACGAGAACCCCTGGCCGAGTGATCCCGTGCTCGTCTCGAGCCACGGAAGCGTCACGGAGTGGCCGTGGCCCTGGAGTCGTGAACCCAGCTTACGGAGCGTTAATCCCTCTCCCGTATAGAGCATCCCCGAAACTCCAGCCAAGGCATAGAGAGCCGCAACAGAATGCCCCTTTGACAGGACAATCCGTCCATTGGCTTTCCCGTTCCAAGGTTCCACGCGGTTCCATAATGAATGGAGTATGTCCATTGACGACAGAACACCACCGGGGTGACCGGAGCCAGCGTGATAGAGGAGTGCTAGGCCTATCGCTCTCAAATCAGAGCCACAAATTCGGCGGTTCAAGACCGGGGCCCTTCTGGACAGGAGTCGTGGAGCGCCCGCAGCATAGGCCAATGCCGAGCCTTGAGTCGAAGCACGCTATTGATGCCGGACAAAACTACGGGGCAGCCGCCCATCTCAGACTCCAGGACGTCGCGTAGTTGCATGCAACGCGTGCTGGGTGCAAACCGCTCCAACTCATAGGCGAGTGCCCAAGCGACCGCAAGCCAGCTCAGCTTGGGCTTGCTCGCCCGACGTCGTGTCGTAAGCGAATCGACCACCGACCTCTGACGGCCACGACCCTCGTTCCGGCACCCCGTACGACGACACCTGACGAGCATCCCCGAGCCGTTCCCGACAGGCCGCCGGACGACGCGATCCCGAGGGGTAACTCCTGAGGATTTCCTTACGACAGGCAAGCACCCGACATCTATCCCGGCACCTCACGGACCATTCTCAAGCGTCCAACGAGTCCATTGATGCCAAACTTGGCTGGCAGCGGTCACTCCAATCCGGTTATAGCGCTCCTTCCTCCAGGACTACTTTGCGTGCCTTTTCTCAATAGCGTCCAGTACTTCAATGTCGTATGCGTGCGTAATCTTGTAGCCAAGTGGGCTTCCATCGGCAATCCTAACGGCAATGCCCGCCCTGACTGCTGCCTCCACGATCCCTAGCGGAGGGCGCTCCTCCTTGAAAAGCGGCAACATGACTTGAAGCAAATCCCACCGAACTGCTTCTGGTGTCTGAATGGAAACAGCTTGAGACCGGTCAGGAATTGATTTTATTGTGCCCTCAGCTTCATCGATTGTCGCTACGCCATCAACTAGAGGCACCACCGGACAGCTAACGCCATGCGTCCGCGCCAACTCAATGCACCTTACATAGACTGATTCCGGATTTAGGGGCCGATTACCGTCAACAATAAGAAGCACGTCTGAATTGCGTAATTCGAATCTGTCGTAAGCGTACCGAATGCCATTAAGGACAGAGCCGACGCGAGAATCGCCACCGCGCACGATGTGGGGTACATAAACACCGTGCCGGTTTGCAATTTCTTTGAGTTCTGTCGGGCCAACCATAACAATTTGCTTCGCGACTTTCTCGAGAGCCAACATGGTCCACAAAAAGACTGGCCGGCCCCGGAACAGCTCGACTTGCTTGCGGCCGCCAAAGCGCTGTCCGCTTCCTGCAGCAAGAACTATCGCACAAACAGTCACTCGGCGTGCCTCCCGCGTTAACGATTTGCGCACGAACTCTATTTCGTAAACACCTTTTTAGTCAGAATTTTGCGAGGTTCTGCCCTGATAATCGAGAACTGAAAAACTTTCTCTAGGTACGAACCAATCGGAGCCGTAAACCGCCTCTAGGTAGGCGCTTGGAGGGTTAGGAAGAAGAACACAAGCATCCCCAATGGCGGCTACAAATGGATTTCTGAACATTTCTCTGGGCCATGTCCACTCGAACTTATCAAATCTATCAATATGAGACGATGTCTTGCCGTCATAAAATGTTATGGAAAAGTTCACTGTGTGATTTTTGACGTTCCAAGATCCAACAATGGACCTTCTTTCTCCCTCTTCGACCCTTGGCGATGCACTTGTTGCCTCAAGATGCCTCAGGATCCTGTAGAAGTCGCGTTCGTCGGCACGGAAGTCAATGTCATCGTCCCACGGAATTAGATCGCCGTCGCGATGAAGTCCAAGGCATCCACCCCCCACTACAACAATTGGGTGGCGTGCACATCCGCTCTGTTGCAATTCCTCAACAAGCCGTATTGATTGCTCTCGAACTAGTGGGGAGGCAAATGGCCTTAAACTCCACGCGCTCTTTGGCGGGACAATAATTTGTTCCTGCTCTATTCCTACCGCTAGGAGCTGCGGAACCACTTCGGATACGTATGACGTCGTCATAACGACTTTATTGATGTCTAGGCTACGCAGGATAGTCGGGCGAAGAATCTCTCGACCAAAGAACACCGTGCCCCACTTGTTCGCGTCATTGTCGCTGAAGAAATCGGGGAGTTCCCCTGTATTTTGAACATAGGCTTCAGCGCTTCCGCCAACTCCGAAAAAAATAGTTAATGTCATGACCTACCTGTTGAGTCTCGTCTAGACCTAGCTTCGGGCAAAGTCACTCCGGAGTAAGGCGCCGGAAAGTCGTGTGCTTCTCAGGCACACCAGGCGTTGGACACTCGGCTTCAAGTAGTACCACCTTCTGAAATGTCGCCGCAAAAGCCATGACGTTTGCGAGCGTGTGCGCAGCTGAGGGCTTAAATTGAGCGTTTGCAAGAAATCCGTTTGCAAGCATTTCTACGGACAACTTTGCTTCAAAAGGTTGGCCGTTTTCTTTTACGACTTGATACGTGACGAGCGACGGAATTCCGAAGGTGTTTATACTCCAGCCTCTAGGAAGGAGGCTCGCTAACTCTGCACGAAAGGCTTGCCCCAGATGAATAAGGCGGTCGTGGACTTTGTCGCGAGAGTATTTGGCCAAAGTGGCGAGCGCCGCTGTTGGGCCGATTCGCTCCGTCCAGTTCGTGCTTGAGAGAAACGTCTCCTGCGCGACGTCCATAATTGGAGCAGTCCCCATTACGGCAGCCATTGCATAACCGTTGGCCATCGATTTTGCAAGAACGGCGACATCGGGCTTCACATCGAAGAGGCGATGCATCGAGCCGGCACACATCCGGAACCCGCTCGTAATTTCATCGAAGATGAGCACTGCACCAATCTCTGATGCCGTCTCTCTGAGGTGTGCGAGGAAACCCGGCGGTGCTTCCTCGCCACGAGCTGGCTCAATCACAATCGCGGCGATTGCCGCTTCGCGACCGCGCACCAGTTCATCGAGCGCAGCCGTGTCGTTCGCAGGGAATGGCAGCGCTGTTCCGAGCAAGCCTCGAGGGACTCCACGCGGCTGCAGTCCGGGCAGAAGGTGACCGTCCAATGCGTCGTCCTCAGAGAGATTGGCAGCGAGATACCAGTCCGACCACCCGTGATACCCGCTGAAGAGCACCACGTCACGGCGGGTCGCTGCCCGGGCGATGCGGATAGCGGTCGCCATCGCCTCTCCTCCGGAACGGGCATAGCGGACCCGGTCGAACCATGGGTGCAGGCCGAGAAGCTCCTCAGCAAGCTCGACCTCCTCGGGGCAGTTCAGCGTCGACGAGACCCCGTCGCGGATGACGCGAGCCACTGCTTCGTCGACCTCATCGTCGGCATAGCCGAGAACGCAGGCACCGACCCCCATGATGGACATGTCGATAAACTCTCTTCCATCAAGGTCCCAGACTCGGCAGCCTTTCGCCTTCGAGTAGTACGCGGGCCAGTAGTCGGGTGCGAACATCTCGGGACGCTTGGAAAGCAGCTGCGTCCCACCGGGGATGATCTTCTTCGCGCGGCGATAGAGCGCAGGCCCCGAAGCACCGAGAAGCTCCTCACGGCTGTATGGCATGCGGACCATCCTGTTCGCTGTCCTTCGCGAGGGACCGTTGGTAGCCCTCGTTGCGGACGATACCCGCGTTGAGCGCCTGCAACTCGGGTTCAGCGTCCAGGAGGGCGAAGAGTTCGCCCGTCGTGGGTCGACGAGGACCACCTCCGAGCCGTTCCACGACGGTCCGGAGGAACGAAAGATCCTCCGGGCGGTCGAGAGTCAAACGGTGGTGCTGGCGCGCGACGAACGGCTCCACTGAGCCGATTCGGAAGCTGCGGTCGGGACGCTGGAGGTAAGGCGTCACATGCTCGCGCTCGGACGGGAGAGACGCCTGCGTGTAGGCGCGTCTCAGGGCTTCCGCGGTCATGGCCTCACAGTCGAGCCCGTCCGGGAACTCCCCACCGAGACCGCAGTAGTCGAGGTCCCCGTCGAGGAGGTGGCGGACGACGCTGTCGACGAGCCACGGGTCGATGAGCGGACAGTCCGCGGTTATCCGCACGACGATGCCGGCTTCGGCGTGATCGGCAGCCTCAGCGAACCTCGATAGCACGTCGTCCAAGCTGCCCCTGAAGCACCTAACGCCGGCCTCGGAACACCATTCGGCGATCTCGTCATCCGAGGGGTCGACAGACGTCGCGACCAGCACCTCGTCCACAGTCCTTGCATGTGCCAGTCGCTTCGTCACCCATTCAAGCACCGGTCGACCACCGAGATTCGCGAGGACCTTACCGGGCAGCCGCTCTGACGACATGCGAGCCTGGACGATCGCGACGACCTTCGATCGGTTCATGAGGTCGTGCTCCGAGCCCAGCGGCGGGGATCGATGACCGTCAGGTCGTCGACCTCAATCGCATCCGGAACTGTGGTCGGACCCGACCGAGCCAGTCCATCGAGCAGCATGCGGAGCTGGGCGGCTG
>CAZKOI010000245.1:0-2724 GCA_964554315.1 uncultured Enterobacterales bacterium
GTGCGACCACCGTGAAGCGAGCGCCACGACGCGCGTTCCTCTCGGGCGATGAGACGAGATGAGCGCCACCAAGCGACGCCACTACCGGGTCACGGGCCACGACCTAGACGGCATCCATGTGTCGTTTCGAGTCGGCCGACTCGACCACCCCGTACAGTTGATGGACATCAGCTCCGCCGGTGCCGCCATTGCATTCATTGGCGAGAACCGGGACACCATCAAGGAGAAGCTCGCCTTCAGGGGTACTCCCCCGCAGTTCGTCATCGAGTCGGCTTCACTGGACGCTCCCCTCACCATCCAATGCCGGGTGGTGCACGCTCAAGAGATGGAAGCCGGGGTCATCTGCGGTGTGGCCTTCCTGAGGCAGATTGATGACACCTTCAACCTTGAGGGCGCTCTGCTCAAGGTGTTCAACCGACGGGGTGCAGTTCGAGTTGAGCCCGATCCCGATCAGCCTGTTCGCGTGCAGATCCTGACCTCCGCCGGGCGGGCGATTGCAGGCGGCTTGCTGAAGGATCTGAGCCTCACTGGCCTGGGCGTTACCGTCGCGCCTTCACAGATGAGCGCTCTGAAGAGTGGCGCCGACATCAAGGTCCGCTTCTCACTTCGCGGCCGAGAGTTCATGCTCGGTGCCCTCGTTCGCTTCACGACGGTTCGCGAGGCACTCAAGCCCGGCGCTGTCACGCCAGAAGAGGTCGGAATCGTCGGGCTCGAGTTTGATCTTGCGGCTCGAAACGACACCCAAACGCGAAAACACCTCGCCGACTGGGTGATGTGGCGACAGCGCGAGATCCAGCGCATCCAGCGTGAGCTCGCCGAGAGCACCAGCAGCTAGCGCTTCTTCTCTTGGCCATGCAGCCAAGTGGCATACATCGCTTCAACAACGGAGTCTTGTTCATCGCTTGAGAGCCCCTCAAGGAAGGAACTACCGAGCTTCCCAAAGTGCTCAGGAAATGGCGCCACCTCATCAGGGGTGGGTCGAGGATTGGCGAAGTGGCTGGGCTGGTCGAGGGCGGGGGGTCGCAGGATGACCGTGACCGTCCCAGGACGAATGTTTGACTTCATTCTTGGCGTCGGGCCCAGTGGGTGGTTCAAGGGATCTTCCGTCACCCCATAGATCGCGGCAATTCGGCTTCTTAACGACTCCGCGGCCTGCTCCTCGTTGTCGGGCGAAGGGCGAGGCTCGCCTGGCTCGGGTGGCTTGGTGTCTTTTGGGCTCATGGGAACTCCTCGTGGGGTGAAGAGGTGCATCCACGACAGTCCGAGCACTCGGGGGTCCGCTTTAGCACCTTGTTTTTCGTGGCGGCAAGCTGAACGCTCAAATGACCACGTGCCACAAGTATACCCCATCAAACTGACATCGAAGGCCCTTTTTTTGCTATCCTTCGGCCTCTCTTCCGTTGAGCTGGAGCACACTATGCCTACACGAACTCTTGTTTCTCTCCTCGCCCTCTCTGGCTTTGCCTCCCCCGCATTCGCCATCTGTGGTGACGGTGTGATTGACGCCGACGAAGAGTGCGACGACGGCGGCCTCGACACCGGTGATGGCTGCGATGAGGTCTGCGCGACAGAGCTCGGCTACGAGTGCACGGACGCCACCTTCACCCTCGACTTCTCCCACGAGTGGGGAACCAGCACGGCTCCTTCTTGGACGCTCTCCGCGGACGGCCGCACGGTCGAGGAGCACACCAACTCAAGACCTGCGGCCTACATCTCTACGCTTCCAGCCACAGGCGTCGAGGTGGAGTTCGACATGCGTGTGAACACCTCCTCCGACGATGACTTTATCGGGTGGCTCATCTGGCCGGACGCCGACGACACCGAGGAGTTCATCCTCTTCGACTGGAAGCAGGCCGACCAGGGGACCGCCACCCGAGGCACCGTCATGAGTTGGGTCGATATCGATGGCATCACCGAAGAGGCGGACTTCTGGGATCATGCCCGCGGGGTGTCCATCGTCACTCGAGGCCTCACACGAGGCCTCACCGGGTGGGCCGACCTCACGACCTACCGGGTCCGTATGCACTACACGACCACACGCATTCAGGTGTGGATCAACGACGAGCTGGAGTTTGACGAGACGGGCATGTTCCCCACAGGAACATTCGGCTTCTACGCCTACTCCCAGCCCAATGCATGGTTCAGCTTGGTGTCTCCGGAGGGCGGGTCGGTCTGCGCGGAGCTCGACACCGACGGCGACCTCATCACCGACCCGGAGGAGTACATCCTCGGCACCGATCCCACCTCTGAGGACTCCGACGAGGACGGACTCGGCGACTTTGACGAGGTGTACACCACCGGAACCGATCCCGCGCAGGCGGACAGCGACGAGGACGGACTCGATGACGGTGAAGAGATTGCCATGGGCCTCGACCCGCTCAACCCCGACAGCGATGGCGACGGGATGCTGGATGGCGACGAGGTCGCCTCTGGTGCTGACCCGCTCGACTCCGACACCGACGATGACGGGCTTGATGACGGCGATGAGGTCACGATCTACGGCTCCGATCCATCGCTCGCCGACACCGATGGCGATGGCATAGGCGACTTCGACGAGGTCATGGAGTACGAAACCAACCCCGCGCTGGCCGACTCCGACGGCGATGGGCTCGACGACAATGCGGAGCTCACGACCCACGGGACCAACCCCGTGGTCGCGGACACTGACAGCGACGGGCTCAGCGACGGCGATGAGGTCAACACACACACCACCAACCCGCTGGT
>CAZKOI010000245.1:2824-5614 GCA_964554315.1 uncultured Enterobacterales bacterium
CCACCAACCCGCTGGTGGCGGATACCGACGGCGACGGGCTCAGCGACGGCGATGAGGTCAACACACACACCACCAATCCGCTGGTGGCGGACTCGGATGGCGACGGGCTCAGCGACGGCGATGAGATCACCACACACGGAACTAGCCCACTTGCCGCAGATACCGACGGCGACGGGCTCGACGACAACGCTGAAATCACGACCCACGAGACCAACCCCCTCGTGGCAGACACCGACGGCGACGGACTCAGCGACGGCGATGAGGTCACCACACACAGCACCAACCCGCTGGTGGCGGATACTGACGGCGACGGGCTCAGCGACGGCGATGAGGTCACCACACACAGCACCAACCCGCTGGTGGCGGATACTGACGGCGACGGGCTCAGCGACGGCGACGAGATCACCACGCACGGAACCAACCCCCTCAACGCCGACTGCGATGATGATGGACTCAGCGACGGCGACGAGATCCTGACCTACAGCACCGACCCGCTGAACGCCGACTGCGACGGCGATGGGCTTACTGACGGTGAAGAGTGCTCAACTTACGGCACTGACCCGTGGAACGTCGACACGGACGGCGACGAGCTCAGCGACTACGATGAAATCCACCTGTGCGGCACCGACCCGAATAACGGCGACTGTGATGACGACGGACTCACCGATGCCGAGGAGTGTGAAGGCGCCGGAGGACTGGGCACCGATCCCCTGAACGCCGACTCTGACGGCGACGGCGTTGGCGATGCCGAGGAAGTCAGCGCAGGCACCGACCCGCTCGATTCGGATTCCGATGACGACGGCCTGGGTGATGCTGAGGAAGCCGAGGCCGGAACCGATCCGCTCGACCAAGACTCCGATGATGACGGCGTGACCGACGGCGACGAGGTTGAGGCGGGATCCGACCCCCTCGACCAAGACTCGGATGACGACAGCCTGACCGATGGGGAGGAGGCAGAGCTGGGGACCGACCCCACCGATGCGGACTCGGATGATGATGGTCTCGACGACGGCCAAGAGCAAGACCTCGGGACCGACCCACTCAATCCGGACACCGACGGTGATCACTGCACTGACGGACAAGAGATCGAGGATCATGGGACCAACCCCCTCGACCCGGACTCGGATGATGATGGTCTGACGGACGGCGATGAATACCTGAACATCGGCACTGACCCCAACAACCCGGACACCGACGGCGATGGCCTGCTCGATGCGGATGACCCCAACCCGTTCGTTCCGGCCGAAGAGCCCGAGCCCGCCGGTAAGTTTGGCTCCGGATGCAGCACCGCTCCGAGCCAAGCTCCATCGCTTGGCTGGCTGAGCCTGCTCGGAATACTGGGCCTCGCACGTCGGCGCCAAGGAGACCGCTCATGATGATTGCTCTGTTCACCCTGTTGATCTCACAGGGGGCCTCAGCTGCGGCTCCAGGAGAGGCCGTGCCCGCGTTCAACGCGCACGGCTTCAGGCCAACGCTAGACCTGAGCCCGACGCTGGCGACCTCCACGTC
This sequence comes from uncultured Enterobacterales bacterium, assembly GCA_964554315.1. Taxonomy (GTDB): domain Bacteria; phylum Myxococcota_A; class UBA796; order UBA796; family UBA796; genus UBA796. The sequence continues at coordinate 4,334 of CAZKOI010000245.1, forward strand.
GGCCCTCGGCGCCAACAAGCGCTCCACCGCTCAAGCGCTCTTCGGCTACGCCAGAAAACCCTTCGTGTTTGAGGGCGCAGACGGGGCGGTCTCTATCGACAACCTGATGGAGATCGACCTCTTGGGGGCCCATGTCGAGGATCCCCTCCGCATCGGCTTTGGTCTGCCCATCTACTCCGCGAGCGTTGGCGGTGCGGGCGAGAGCGAGGCGGGGTTGGGCGATCTCTGGCTCGATGTGAAGGGACAGATTCTGAAGCGAAAAGACCACGTGGTGGGCGCTGCGCTGACCGCACGAGCGACGCTTCCGACATCCACGATGGACCTGCCCCTGGGGACCCCAAAGGGCTTTATCGGTGAGGCGGAGCTGGCCGTCGATCGACGCGTCCACGACCAGGTGCTGGTGGTGGTCAACGGCGGGCTTCGATCAACGCCCGATGTAGAGCGTGAGAACCTCAGCTGGGGCGATCAGTGGTACTGGCGAGGCGCCGTGATCGGTGACGTAAGCTCCGAGCTACGACTCTCCCTCGAGTACACATCCACCCACGTCTTTGGAGCCTGGGACGAAGACTTTGCAAACCCCGCCGAGGTCTTGGTGGGCGGGATCTACGCGATTCCCGACAGTCCGTGGCGCGTCCGATTTGGCGGAGGCATGGGCCTCAACAACAGCGTGGGCTCGGCAGGTGCACGAGCGCTGGTGGGTGCAACGTGGCAACAGGCTGCAGAGAAGAAGGGTAAGAAGGGCAAGAAGGGCAAGAAGTCCTGATGCCGGACGAGGCTGCGCCGCCTCAGGTGCGGTCGTGGCGCTTGCGCAAATCAACCAGGTAGCCCACAACCTGCAGCACTAAGACGAGCATGAAGGGGAGCCCTCCGGCGAGGAGCATCACCTTCACGCTCTCAACCGTACCCGATAGCGCGAAGGCCGCCCCTAGCAAGGCCAGGGTGACCCCCCAGATGAGCTTGCCTCTCTTCGACGGCGTGAGGGTGCCGCGCTCTCCGAGCATGGCGAGCACATAGGTGGCACTGTCCACGCTAGTGACCAAGAACGTGCTGGCGAGCGCTGTGGTCAGCGCAACGAGGGCCACCGGCGAGGACGCCGTCTCGAAGGTGAGGAAGAGAGCGCTGAGGACATCCTCCTGCATGGCAGCCTTCAGTGCTTCGGGTTGCGCCTGGTTGGCCGACCATGCCAGCTCGCTGAAGGTACTGAACCACACCACCGTGAACACAGTGGGGACCAACAAGACACCGCCCACAAACTCTCGAATGGTCCGACCTCTGCTGATC
>CAZKOI010000246.1:0-5585 GCA_964554315.1 uncultured Enterobacterales bacterium
TCGCACGACTTCTGGACGCGCCACAATAGGGCAAAAGATATCGAGGTGGAGTTTTCGGATGGAACGAAGGAGGCCTTCACCTTGGCCGATGAGATGAAGCCGGACCACGTTCGCCTCAGCACACCCAAGGCGACCTCCTTCGTGAAGGTCAAGTTCAAGAGCGTGTATCGGGGCAGTACCTTCAATGACACGGGCTTCTCGGAGATCCAGGTCCAAGACAACAGCCCTTCGGACTACGTCGTGCCTGCGTCGTACACCAGTTCTTCGGTCCTGGAGGATGGGGCTTCGCGCTACCCGCCTGAGCAACTTGCCGACGGGCTGGTCGACTCTTTGTGGTGCGAGGGTAATGCGGAGGGCGACGGTGTCGGTGAGAGTGTGGAGTTCGACTTTGGTCAGTCTGTGCAGATCTCGAAGCTCCGGATGAGAAATGGCTCCGCGGGGAGCTTCAAAGACTTCATGGCAACCAACCGAGCCAAGGCCGCAAAGCTGACGTTCTCGGATGGCTCGAACGTCGACATCACCATCAAGACATCGCTCATGGAGCAGACGATTCCCTTTGCAGCGAAGAGCACCTCAAAGGTGACGCTGACCATCACGGAGATTGCCAAGGGGGCGAGCTACAACGATCTGTGTCTGGCAGAGGCTCAGTTTCTTCCCTGACCGAGCGCTGGGAGGAATGCGGATAGCTCCAACAGTTCCTCCCGCGACGTTACCGTCCGTCCAAGGTTTGGAACGGGCCAATGCGGAGCGCCAGCAGGCCCTGCACTCAGCAGCGCCGCGATGCTCTCGTCGTGGGCTGAGGCCAGCTCCGCTTGACGGGTGAGCGCCTCCTCAAGGGCCTGCCTGACAGGGGCTGGAATAGCGTCGCTGAGTGACTCCGATGGCACCGTTTTGTGGGAGGGCGCGCGCTCGACACGGTTGATGATGAATCCGCCGAAAGGCATCTTTAGATCGTGTAGGTGGTCCAGAAAAAAGAGCGCCTCATTACGACTGGCTGGACTGGGCGAGGTGACCAAGAAGAACTGCGTCCGGTCTGAGGAGAGCAGGTGATTGAGCTCGATAGAGCGGGACTGGAATCCTTCCCACAGGTCTCGAAAGAGGTCGAAGAACTCGGCGATCTCGCCTATGGTACTGCGGCCGACAAGGAGGCGAAGGACCTTGCTTACTGCCTCGCTGCCGAGCTCGAGCGCTCGCCAGCCGCCGCGGGTAGCAGGCATCGCCATCCACTTCACCACGCCGCCGTCCATGAGGCCGGCAATCCGCTCCGGGGCTCGTAGAAAGTCGAGGGCGTTCCTGCTGGGTGGCGTGTCGACGACGACCCAGTCGTATCTCCCGCATTGGGCAAGCTCGCGCACCTTCTCGGCTGCCATGTACTCGTGGACACCACCGAGACGTGTCGATGCGAATTGAAAATACCGATTCGACAGGATGCGATTGGCCGCCTCTTCGGATGCAGAGAACGTGCGAATCAACGCCTCGAAGGTCTCTTGTACGTCGAGCATGAGTGCATCACATCGCCCAGATGCGCCAGGAAGAGGGACGGCAATGGGGTGTCCTCCAATCGCCTCCAAGCCCAAGCTCTCGCAGAGTCGCTTTGCAGGATCGATGGTCAAGACAGCCACACGATGTCCGGCGCGCGCGATGGCGAGGCCGAGTGCGGCGCTGGTGGTGGTCTTGCCCACACCTCCAGAGCCACAGCAGACCGCAATCGAGCAACTCATGCTCACGCCAATCCTTTTTCGATGGCAAGACTCAGGCTGTGCACCTCGGAAGGACCAAGCTGCGCCTTCAAGATCAGCGGAAGACCTGCGACAGGGGCATTGATCCGGTTGAGCAGACGCTGAAGCGACGTCTGTTCAACCTTCCTCCTCCTCATGGCACGGGCTGTCAACTGAGCGGCTTCTTGCACAGCCGCGCACGCATCGTTGAGCAGTTCAGCGGCGTGCTCTGACCACTCATCCTCCCCCGGCAGCGGTTGGCTCAAGAGTCCATTGAGGAGAACGGCTGCGACCTCGTAGTCGGTACTTCGAAGCGACGCTTCCAGTTCGATGGTCTCGCTGACGGGTAGGTGCTCGGGGAGGCAGGTAAGCACAATGGCTGTTCGGTTGGTGTCGGCGAGGACGTCGTGGACCAGCTTGGTGCCTTCATAAACCGGGCCCATTCTTGTGAGCTCCATCATGGATCGAGTGGACTGCAGCATGTGGAGACCATGTCCTGTAGCGGGCGCATCAACGATCACCATGTCCCACGTGGCCGCTCCATTGGTCCTCTGCTGCTCGATGAGGTCGAAGACCTTGCCGAGGTGCACGGAGTCATGAAGTCCTGGGACCGCATCCATAAAGGGTCCCATGATGCGGTTCTTGAACACCAGCTTGTATAAGCTTCGGACCTTTATCTGCTGGACGACATAGTCCTCTATGGCCTCCTCTGCCGTGATTGACATGGTGCTCAGGTTGGGCCCAAGCGGGAGCGGCGCATAGCCCGTTGACTGCCGCCCAAAGAGCGGCGGGATGTGCTGTGCGCCGTTGCACTCCACCACAATGCATTTCTTGCCCTGACGGGCGGCCCAGGCGCCAAGGGCTGCTGCTGCCGTCGTCTTGCCGGTGCCGCCCTTGCCGGTGACCACCACAACCTGCTTGCTCAAGAGGCTCATTCCTCGTTGTTACCTCTCGCTTGCAGTTCATCCGCCACGACACGGAACACGCGGGCGGACATTAGCATCTCAAGGTGACCCAGGTGGCGAAGCTCGATCGACTTGCCACAGGGAGCGACGCCATTCTCGACCGGCACCACCAGGTGGTCATGACGACTCCAGACTGCGACGGTGTCTCCGCTGAAGCTGTTGATGGCCTCAATCACTTCGCTTCCCGGCGCGAGATCGTGGCCCTCACGAAGCCAGGAAAACACATGGGTCTTGGTGCCGCGCCATGGAGTGCCGAGCGTGATTATCCTCCGAACGTGATGAGCATAGCCGAACTCTTTGAGCGCGTAAGCGGCGACTATCCCGCCCATTGAGTGGCATACGAGGTCCACCTGGTCGGCACCCGTCTCATCTTTCAGCCGCTCAATCGAGCGACCCAGTCGCTTTGCGAAGACCGGGATTGGGCTCGAGCGTGGACGGTGGTTGATGGCCCAGACCCACTCCCAGCCTCGGGTGTGCAGGTAGGTGGCTAGGAATGTCCAGCAGCCGCGATTGAGTCCGTAACCGTGTACGAGGAGGACGGGCTTACGTACAGCGCTCGCGTTGGGTGCATCGGCAAGGTCGCGTTGTCGACGCTTCTGAGTAGGCGAGGTCGGCCACCATCCCGTGAGCAGCAAGAAGCCTGTCATGGCGTGGGCTGCAATCTCTCGAAACAACCAGCTGATCTCTGCTCGATCGGGTCTGACCGGCTGGCCTCGCTCAATGGCCAGCCATCCATAGCCGCACACCACGGGTACCGCACAGGCCAAGAGGTAGAGAAACGCGATTGTCAGGAAGCCGTCCATTGGCTTCAGAGTATCTCTCATCCTTAGGGGTGATCAATGTAGGCCCTGTGCGTAGCGCCGTGATAGGCGGGCTGCGTTGGAGGAATGATGCCGATTTATGAATACGGCTGCGAGAAGTGTGGCCACACCTTTGAGCGCCTTCAGAAGGTCTCTGATGAGCCGGTCAGTGAGTGCCCAGACTGCAGCGCAAGTGGCGCCGTGAAGAAGCTGGTGAGCCGCACATCGTTCGTCTTGAAGGGGGGCGGCTGGTACAAAGACCACTACGGACTGAAGGGCGGCGGCTCGAGCAGCACCGAGAGTTCGAGCGACTGATGGCACGACTTATCGAAGGTCGCGAGGTAGCGAAGGCTACACTCCAGTCACTCCGTGCGCGAATCGCTGCGCTTCCGAGGCCGCCGGGTATTGCGGTCGTTCGCGTAGGAGAGGACCCTGCGAGTAAGGTCTACGTTGGCCGCAAGACGGCGCGGGCAGAGCGCCTCGGATTCAGACACGAGGAGGTGCATCTCGATGCTTCCGCTTCGCAGGCCGACCTTGAGGCCGTGGTCGATCGGCTCAACAACGATGCGGAGATCGACGGGATTCTCGTGCAGCTGCCGCTGCCTCCTGCACTCGATTCGACCGCGATTCTTGATCGGATAGACCCGGCCAAGGACGTCGATGGCTTTCATCCCGACAACGTTGGGCACCTGTCTCAGGCTCGCCCACGGTTTATCCCGTGCACGCCGTACGGCGTGATGAAGCTCCTTGAGGCCGCGGGTGTGGACCTCGCGGGGAAGCGGGCTGTCGTGGTTGGGCGAAGCAACATCGTGGGCCGTCCAATGGCGATGCTGCTCGAGCAAGCCAATGCGACGGTGACACTGGCCCATAGTCGCACCGTTGACCTACCCGCTCTCCTCGCTGATGCGGATGTCGTGGTGGCCGCGGTTGGGCGTCCTCACTTTGTGAAGGGGGCGTGGCTCAAGCCCGGTGCCGTGGTGATCGATGTGGGCATCAACCGCATCGAAGACGGACAGCTCGTCGGTGATGTGGAGACCGAGGCTGCGGCGGAACGCGTCGGTGCCATCACACCGGTTCCCGGAGGGGTCGGTCCAATGACCATCGCCATGTTGATGGCCAACACGGTAAAGGCCGCAGAAGCGCGAACCGCCTGACCCTTTCGCGAAGCGCTGCGTTTGTCACGCTTTCGCTACCCACAGCGGTCGCTGAGGCGGTATCGTATCGACTCAAAGAGTGGTGACGTCATGTTCTTCTACCGTGCGTTTGTCAGTGTGGTTCTTCTTGGAGCCGTCGGGTGTAATTCGACCAACAAGTTTGATGAGACACCCCCCGAGGGGACCGAGGCCGGCGACTGCACCGACATGGCTGACAACGACGGTGATGGGTACTTTGACTGCGACGATTCTGGGTGTCGGAGCTCGCTGGCGTGCCGTGACCTGGACGCGGACGCGGACGCGGACTCGGATGCGGACGCGGATGCCGATGCAGACGCGGACTCGGATGCCGACACGGACGGCGGTCCCACCGACATCGACGAGGACGGTGACGGGTACGACACATCCATTGACTGTGATGACGCTGACCGGAGCACCCATCCCGGAGCTGATGAGGTCTGTGACGGGCGAGACAACGACTGCAACGGTGCGATTGACGACGATCCGGTCGATGGCCAGACCTACTACGACGACCAGGACCGGGATGGCTACGGTGACCCCGAGTACTCCACTCGGTCATGCTCTCCTGTCAGCGGGTACGTGTCGAACGACCAAGACTGTGACGACTTTGACTCCGACATTCGTCCCGGGGCGGCCGAGTCGTGCGATGGAGTCGACGAGGATTGCGACGGGGACATCGACGAGGGCCTTCCTACGACGGTTTACTACGCGGATCTCGATGGGGACGGATATGGAAACCCCAGCGACTGGGTAGACTCTTGTGCACCCGTTGATGGCCGGGTGGAAGACAACAACGACTGCGACGATACGAGTCCCACCGCGTTTCCAGGCGGCGTCGAGCGCTCCTTCAACGGCATTGATGAAGACTGCGATGGCTTCGACATCGACTTTGCCGAGTTGCGCGCGGCGCTGGCCAGCGCCAATGCA
>CAZKOI010000247.1:0-5552 GCA_964554315.1 uncultured Enterobacterales bacterium
TCCGCCCCTTGGCCCTACTACGTCTATGACAACGAGATGCGGCTTGCGCTCGTTCAGATGGGGCCTTGGACCGTGATGGCGGCCAATGCCTACCATGCGCGCACCGGAAACGAGGACGTTGCACGGTTCGGGCTCGAGGTGGCCCGGTGGATGATCGACACCTATCAGTGGCGCCCCGACCGGACGCCGTGGCCAGACTACACGGGCGGCTACTACAAGATGCCTGAGGAGCTCCCGGCGATGCAGGCCTTCTGCTACGCGGAAGGGACCGCAGCGGCGTACCAGCTGGCGATTCGCTTTGCACCGGAAGAGTCACCCTTCTTCGAGAAGTCGACGCGAGAAGCGATGCGCTTGGGACTCGCGATGCAGTACACCGAAGACGACACGTACGCCTTCTCTCGGCCGCACCAGGTGATGGGCGGCATTCGCTACGCACTCAACGAGACCAAAGTCCGCATCGACTACGTTCATCATGGCCTCAGCTCGATGTATCAGTACGTGAAGGGTGCTCAGGTCGATCCGCAGCTCCCCGATTCGGTCCGCGGCGACTACCCTGCACCGAAGTAAGGCTCAGTTCAACCGACGAGGATGGCCGTTGCCTGCTACAGTCGAAGTCTGATGGAGAGATTGCGCGCCCAACTTCGGCAGTGGTGGATCGAGGTGATTTGGTTCTCGACGTGCACGGCTGTCCTGACCTGGCCGACGATCCTTAGCCCTGCATCTCAGGCGCTGGGGAGCCCCAAGGCGGACGGAATGAAGCACCTCTGGACCCTCTGGTGGATGCGCGCCAGCGTGTGGCGGGAGGGGGAGTTTCCATTCAGCACGCGCTTGGTGAATTGGCCCGAGGGCATGGATCTGTACCCTATTGAGCCGTTGAATGGGCTGGTCAGCATCGCAGCTCCATTTGTTGGCATCGTGCTCTTGTCCAACCTCTTGGTGATGCTCAATCTACTGGTCACGGGGCTGATAGGCAGCTGGTTCGGGCGCTTGCTCACCGATGGTCACCGTCTGGCCGGTCTGGTCGCGGGGACCATTCTCCTGACGTCCAGTGTCACGGCATTCTTTGTCAACGTTGGCGTGGGCGAGCTGACCCACCTTTGGTGGCTTCCCTTGGGGCTAGGGCTCCTGCTCAAGGCGCTGCGCGATCCCACGTGGCGTCGCTGGGCTTGGGTGAGCTTGTCGATGGTCGGTGCGGTGCTGTCCTGCTTCTATCTCGGGTTCTTCCTGGGTGTCGCGGTCGGTGTGGTCTGTGGGTGGCAGCTCTTGGTGGCGAGCGACCGTGGGCTCTATGTCCAACGAATGGCCTTCGCGGCAGGCCTCTTGATCTTGATTGTTCTCCCCATCGGTCGGGTGTTTGCCATCAGCTACGCGGCACCGTCATTTGACCGAGACCCACCGCTCACGCACATCTTTGTGGAGAAGGGTCAGCAGGTCACGGATACGGCAGGAAGCCGCCTGGATCCGACGCAGTTGTTTGCGTACGGTCGCGTCCCAACCACCGAGCATGAGCTGGGCTATGGCGGCGGCCGCTACCTCGGTGTCGTGGTCTCCCTCTTTGCGCTAGTGGGCCTGTTTCGGCGGCCGCGAGAGGCCATGCCGTGGGTCTTGGTGGCGCTGGTGGCCCTCAGTTTTTCGGTCGGTAGCTACCTCACGATAGGCGGTGAAGAGGTGCGGATGGCTGGGGGTGGGCGAGTGCGCCTACCGATGCTCTGGCTCAACCGTTTGCTCGAGCTTATCGCAGAGCCCGTGAACTTTCCGGTTCGCTTTCTCGCGCTGGTGGTGATGGCTCAGTCGGCCCTCGTGGCCCTCGCCGTGGGCAAGACCTGGGGCCGTTGGATGTCTGTGCTCGTGCCTGTGGGCGCCCTTGAGATCGCGACCGGTCAGCTGATCGCATGGCCATGGCCGACGCTGCAGATTCCGAAGACCTGGGCGCTTGAGCGCCTCGCGGACCATCCAGGGCGAGCGGTCTTGGACATTGGCCTCACCCTTCAGGCCGACGCATCGAATCGTGCACTGGCGCTCGCTGGGCAGATGTCGCACCAGCATCCGACCAACACCGTACCGCTCGAGCGCATCGAGTTCTTTGCGCGGGGCGGCCACACCTTGGCACGCTCGATGCACATCGTCGATGACATCAATGGGCTGTACTATCACGAGGACCCGCGAGGGATGGAGGACGACTACCGAGAGGACCTGACCATGCTCCGCGAGCAGGGCTTTGACATCCTGCTCATCAGCACCAAGGACGGTCGGCGAAACATCCCGGAGCGAGCCTTTGACTCCCTGAACAAGCTCTGTGGGATGCCCATCGCGGATGGGCCTGGCGGTGTCGCTTGGGAGATAAAACCCGTTCAACCTGCCCCCACCGAGCGCGAGCTGGAGGTGTGGCGCCAGAACCTGAAGACCCGCGTCAAGGAGTGGGAGCGCAAGCTGAAGCCAATGCAGCCGGGCCCTTAATCGACGCTCGGCTTACGGCGTGCAGGTGTAGATGCGGCTCATGATCTGAACGCTGGACTGCATGCATCCGGGGCAGTCGTCCACCCGACGGCGGAAGGCCGCGATGGCGGAGCCGAACCAAATGTCGTCGAACGACTGCTGTCGTACGTTGCCGACCGGGCGGTGATCCATTCCGCAACGAACAACGTCTCCATTGGGCAACAGGTAGAGCAGGTCACGGAGCTCACGGCAGGAGAAGCGATGGACGTCCTCCTCGAGATGCTGCTTGTAGGTACTCTTGGTGAACCAGCGTCCCAGCAGGCGGTCCACGCCCGGGAGCTGCCCTCTCGCACCGACCTCTGCACGCGTCATCGCGGCGAGGGCCTCATCCCGTCTGTCGAGCATGATGATGCGCTGCTGCTCCTCCTCGGGCGGCTTGGTTCCCACCAGGAAGGGGGAGACATTGACGCCAGGAATGAGGTCGGCGCCCATCGATTCGGCAAAGGCGATCATGTCATCCAGCTCGTCGAGGCTCTCATCCGTCACAGCGAAGTTGATGCCGAACTTAAAGCCGTACTGGTCCTTCAGCTCCGCGACCTCTCGAACGGTTCGCGTGACCTTTGCCCATGAGCCCTCCACACCCCGCATGCGGTCGTGTGTGGCCTCGAGGCCGTCGACGGAGATTCGGAGCTGTAGCCCTGGCCAGGCCACCTTGTGCAGTGCCTCCACCGTCCGCTTGGTGAGCATGCCGTTGGTCGTGAGCTGCATGACGTAGGGGTCGATGATGTCGCGGATGTCGCTGAGAATCTCGACAATGTCGGTGCGCACAAAGGGTTCGCCACCCAGAACCTTCACGAGGTCGAGGCTCCGCAGCTGGTGAAACAGTGACCGGTATTCCTGCGCCGAGAGGTCGTTGTGGTCTCGGACCTCCCAGCTCGGGCAGCCGCCGCACTTGAGGTTGCACTTGTAGGTCAGGATGATGTGGGCCGCATGAGGCCGGGGTATCCACTCCGGGTCCACGCGTGCCATTGCCGCGGAGGTGGCCACGTTTCGCCATGCCCGCGCACGTCTGCGCAGCTGGGAAGGATCGATCACATTGTCACCAGCGAGCCGGGATTAACCCAGCGCTTGATGAGCAGCGGTGTCACCTCTCCGCGCAGCGCCATCTTGCTCACGAACCCGGCCATGTGGGCCAGATTCGAGGCCTGGGCCATGTGGGTAAGTGGCCGAGGGTCGCGCTTGAATCGCTCCGATGCGTAGAGCTTCCAGACGAACTCCTTGCTGAGGAAGGGCTTGTTTGCCAACACGAGCAAGGCCAGCCAGCGCTGATCAGCTTTGGGCCTCGCGTAGCCGAGGTCGACCCGGAACTGCTCGAAGGCGTGAGTGCCGACACCCTCGATGTCGCTCTCGGTGATGAGGCCCTCCCGCAGGAGGCGTCGGGCGAGGTGAGTGTTGGGGTAGATGGTCAGGCCAAACAGATAGAGGTTGAAAGGGCGCTCAAGCTCCATCACGAGGCGGAACACCGCGTCCTTGTCTTCTTCTTCACTGGCGGGGTCATCCCAGATGATTTGCAGGCTGGAGTCGATGTTGAGCGCCCGGAAGATGCGCTGAGCCTCGATGATCTGCTCATTCGTCGTGTTTCGGTTGTAGAACTCCTGGTTCACCCGCTCGCTGGCTTGAATGCCCATGCAGACGGCCCGTAGACCGGCCTCTTTCAGGTGTCGAAGTGGCTCGAATGCCACCATCCGTGGGTCAACCAGAACTTCGAAGGGGATGCCCACGCGGCGGGGCCACTTCTCCTTAAACTCGGCAATCCAGTCCTTTCGAAGGGGGAAGACCTCGTCGTCGAAGCGGACCACCTTGATGTCCTTGCAGAGGGCTTTGGCGTACTCCAACTCTTGGATGAGGTGCTCGACGCTTCGGATTCGAAACTTCTTGCCTTTGCCCTCATAGAGGGGCTTGGTGAGCGTGTTCGAGCAGAAGGTGCAGGTCCAGTAGGGACAGCCCCGGCTCGCCAGCAGCGTGTACTCGGGGTTGGTGATGAACGGGTCGCCTTGCTTGACCTCCGCGCCCTCAATGTGGAATTTGTCCGCCTCGGTGTGGAAGTCCCGAAACGGAATCTCGTTCAGGTCGACCAGCGGGGCAATGTCGTTTCGAAAGATCGTCTCACCGCTTCGGCCCCAGAAACCCGGGATGTCGCGTGCTGGCTCGCCCCGCTCGATGGCATCGAAGAAGTCGACGACAGCTTTGTCGACCTCCCCCACCGAGATGAAGTCGGCCACAGCGATGCACTGCTCGGGCAAGAACGTGGGGTGCATGCCTCCCCACAAGACCGGTAAGCCGGTGGCGTGGCGGACCCGCTCGGTGAGGTACTTGGCCATCCGGTGAAACGCGCTGGCTCGGACGGAGAACCCAACGAAGTCAATGCCCCGAGACTTCAGGAGGTCGATGAGCGCCTGAACTTCGTTTTCCTCGGGCCAAGGAAAGCGATTGTTGACCCAGTCCTTGAAATAAATCTCGGTGACCGAGAACCCCGCCTCGCGCAATGGAGTGGCCACATGTCGCACGCCATTATTCTCAAGGGCGTACAGACTGATGATGGCGATTTTGGTCTTCTTGCTCATTGTTAGGTCAATTTAGCCCATGCCATCAGCATGTGCGCCCTACGATTCTCGATCCGTTTTCGGTTACCCTACCTCCAAGGAGTATTGAGCATGCTGGTTGTGGTGGGTGCGAACGGTCGCACGGGCATTGAAGTGGTCAAGGAAGCGCTCCGGCGGGGTCGCGAGGTCAGAGCCGTGGTTCGCGATGATCGAGACGCCCGAAACTTGGACGACGTCATCGACGTTAAGCACATCAGTTATGCCGACCCCGAGCATTATCAGGCGCTGCTGCCCGCTCTTGAAGGGGCCACCGAGGTCATCGTTGCCATCGACCCGAGGACAGGCGGACCGGGTGCGCCGGTCTACGGCGATGAGGCCTCTCCGAACGTGATTCGAGCGGCCAAAGACTGTGGTGCAACCGCGATCATCTACCTCTCGGTCATGGGAGCGTTTCGGTGGTCGCCCAACCGCTTGAATCGACGAGCATTTCATCTCGACCGCGGCGTGAGGGCA
>CAZKOI010000248.1:0-5540 GCA_964554315.1 uncultured Enterobacterales bacterium
CACACGCCCTGCGCGGTGGTCACCACCAGGGACGAGCAGCCGTCGTTGGGGAGGCCGATGGACCTGATCGGCCCGGCCTCGGCGGGGAGTGCCGCAAACCGGTCCTGGACGCCGCTCGAGTGCCAGCGCCAGACGCGGGATGGCTCGGCAACGACGACTCCATGGTCGCACCACGCCTGGATGTCCACGGCTTTGTCGGCGGCGAAGCGGCCCACCTCGCGCCACTCGGCTGCGGGGTCGAGGGCGCGCACCTCCTCGGCCGTGCCGACGCAATCTATCACGCCCAGGCCAACCAAGCAGCGGATGTTTCAAGGAGTACTCAGTGAGAATTACAAAGGTCTACACAAAAGTTGGCGACAAAGGCACGACACGCTTGGTCGGTGGACGCGAGGTTTCCAAGGGAGAACCCCGAATCGAAGCCTACGGGACCGTTGATGAACTCAACGCCGTCACTGGCCTAGCGAGGACCTTCAATCAGTCCAGCGGGGCGAAAAAAAGTTCTGTCGAGCATATTGATGCGATGCTCATGAGGGTTCAAAATGACCTTTTTCACCTCGGAGCCGAGCTCGCTACCCTACCCTCTGACCGCTGGGAGGGCATGGTGTTGGTGGCTGGGGACGACATTGCCCTAGTCGAGGAATGGATCGATGAACTCAACGGCGGCTTGCCGCCGCTTGAGGACTTCATCCTGCCTGGTGGTGGGCCTGTTGGTGCGTTCCTTCACCAATGTCGCACCGTCTGCCGACGAACAGAGCGATGCATCGTTGCGCTTGGCGACGACGCCCTCACCCACCATGCTGACGCCCTCCGTTACGTCAACCGCCTGAGCGACTTCTTCTTTGTCCTTGGGCGCTGGGCCGCCAAGGAGCTTGGCGAGCCTGAGTACATCTGGGACCGCTCACGTACTTGACCCGCTAGAACCGCCCGTTCCACCGCAGCCCAGGCCCGCCGTCAAGCGAGATGCCGACGTAGGTCAGTCCAGCCCCGCCAATGAGTGCAGCGCTGGCCGCGAGTACAAGTGAGTTCGTTGATGAACGATGGTCCTCGGCCTCTGCGAGGGTTGTCGCTGCGTCAAACTTAGATCGTGTCGAGAAGGAAGCGGCGTACAGTCCGACGCCCGCCGCCATCAACACACCGCCGCCAATGAGTGCGGGTGTCTTCAGGGGCGGCCGCTGTCTTGCGATTCTCTCGAAAGCGACCTCCGCACCGCCTGCGGACACGGCCGGCGCATCCGAAATCACCAGGAGTGTCTCGGGTATTTCATTCCCGTTGATCACCCATGTTTGCTCCACTGTGTTCGTCGCGGAGTCAATGACCTGGAGAACGTGGGGACGGCCTGTGGTGAGGCTCGCTTCCGTGAACATCCGTCCGTCGGCGGCCAAGCGCTTTCCCGCCGGAATGTTGAGCTTTGCCCCATCCGCAACCTGCACCTTCTCAGATGAGGCCGGTCCCCGCTCGGCGTCGTAGGCAGCCCGAATCGGATCATCAAAACCGAGCTCCGACATGTCCCACTCAAAGGTCGGATCGAGCTCTATAGCGAGCCTAAACCACTCAGCTCCCCGCGAGGTTTTTCCCTTGAAGTAGGCCTGAAGACCAATGTAGCGGTAGATGTTCGCGAAGAGGACCGGTGCAAGTGGTTGCTGATGGCACGGAAGTCCCGCCTCGAGTGATTCCCCAGCCATCTGGAAAGCCTCGGTGTTTTTGGCAGCGAGTGCAGTAGAGAGAGCAGCAATGTCTCCCCCGAGCTGTTCCGGGGTGTACGGTGTCGGACAGGCCGCCTGAGCGTCGCTGTTGGTCAGCCAAAAGGCCAGCAGGGTGGCAACGGTGAATCGTCTCATGCTCAGACGTTACCATGGATTCAATCTGTTTGAAGCCATCCGATGACTTGGCCTGCCTCGATTGAAGCCCCGTCCTCGCGCGCTGGGCCGAGCCATTGCCCCGCCGTCTTCGCCCTCACCGGTGAGAACGTCTTCATGATCTCTACCAAGGCCAGGGTGTCGCCCGGTGCCACTGCAGCACCAGGCTCGACAAAAGGTGGTGCGTCAGGCTTTGGCCGATACCAGACGCTACCATCCATCTCGGTGCATATGGGCGTCGCGCCATCGACCGGCGCGACGCCGTCCGACTCTTCACGGCTCTCTCCGGAGCGCTCTTCAACCTCCGCCAGACGGCCTGACGTCAGCACGTTTAGGTCGTGGAGCGACCAGATCCGCGGATTCTTGATTCGCCGCCTCCCCGATGCTTGGTAGCTGGCCTCCGCGAAAAGCTCGAGCCAGCCACGAACCTCAATAAGCTTGATGACCTCGTCCGTGTCCATCTGAGAAGCAGACTTCACAGGGTCCATGTCCGCCTCGATACGCGCCTCGGTCGCCGCCATTCCCGCCTGAATGCTGGCGTACTCGTCAGGGTCGTCGGTCGCAATCTCGAAATTCTCGTCCAGCTTTGTATTGTACGCAGCAATGGCGAGCGTTCTCCCCTCCATCACGCTCTGCCGGCTGGCGGTGGTCGAGACCTGCACCACAGGCTCGTAGGGGTGACCCGCCATGGCATAGTACCCGGCACCCGATGCCTTTCGAAGCAAGACGGTAAACATCGGGACCGAATTCGTAGAGTTCGTATAGATGAGGCTCGACCCGTAGCCAAGAAGACCCTGCGCTTCAGCCTCGGCGCCGATGTCAAACCCCGCGATGTCCTGCAGCCATATCAATGGGATACCATCCGCGTCGCACGCACGAGAGAAGGCCGCAATCTTCGCTATACCCTCGCGGTAAAGAATGCCTCCGGGGCGAACACCGCGTCCGCTGGGCGCGGGATGGGGCATGGGGTCATTAGCGATAATGCCCACCCAGAGACCCGACACTCGGCCGACACCCGTGATCATCTCGCGCCCCTGGCCCGCCATCACTTCATGAAAGAGTGACCCATCGACTAGCCTCCCAATCACCTCCCGCATGTCATAGAGATGTCGGTGATCTGCGGGAATGATGGCCGGAATTTCCTCTGGACTGTAGAGCGGGGCCTCGGGCCGTACACCGTAGCGGTAGAAGCCTACAGCAGGCGTACTGGTCAGGTTGACCTCGGCCCGGATTCGAGCGATCGCCGTCTGGTCATCAGGAACACGAACGTCAGCGCACTGTGACTGGTGAACGTGAACCTCTGGCCCACCGATGTCCAGACTCGTCAGCTTCATGGCCTTCGCACCCTGGATCAACGCGGCACCTGCGATGACCATGTAGGCCGCCTCGGTCATGTAGACCCGGTCGCTGATGATCGGCATGTACCCACCGCCGGCGATGCAGTCGCCGAAGACCCCGGCGATCTGTGGGATACCGGCAGCCGACAGATCGCTGTTCTTCTTGAAGATGTGACCCGCACCACGTCGACCTGGGAATGACCGGCTCTGCTCGGGAAGAAAGAGCCCTGAGCAGTCGACGAGGTAGACCACAGGCAGGCCGAGCTTTAGCGCCATCTCCTGGGCGCGCTGAATCTTCTCCGGTGTCCCCGGCCACCACGCACCGCTCGCCACAGTGTTGTCGTTGGCAATGACCATCACCCATCGGCTGTGGACCCGTCCAAACGCCGTGATGACTCCAGCCCCCGGTGCCTGGCGCTTACTTCCGGGAAAGTCTCGTCCCCAGTTCACGAGGGTACCCACCGGAAAGATCTGGGTTCCCGAATCCACGAGCGCACCAATACGCTCCCAGGCCGTCATCTTTCCCTTGCGGTGGGTGCGCTCTGCGCCCCATCCCTCGCGCACTACTGCTCGTTTCTCGTCCAGGCTAGCGGCGGCCATGTCATGGTGCTGACGATTTGCCCGCTGCTCCTGTGCTCCCATCCCAAGGTCAGCTCCGAGAGGCGACAATTCAAGCTTCATTAGACCAGCTCCTTTAGAATTCGTTCGAGGAGTCCAGTGTCGGTTTGGCCAGCAACGAACTCAGGATGGTCCAAGAGCCGAAGATGAAGTCCTGCGGTCGTGGGCACACCAACCACTTCGAAATCTTGCAGTGCTTGCTTCATGCGAGCAATGGCGGTCGTGCGGTCTGAGCCCGTTGCGATGATCTTGGCGATCATAGAGTCGTAGTGGGGAGAAATCTTGTCGCCCTCGACCAGGTGCGTGTCGACACGGATCCCCTCCCCCGTGGGCAAGGTCAGGCGCTCGATTTTTCCAGGCCTCGGCTGAAAATCCGCTGAGACATCCTCTGCGTTGATCCGGCACTGTATTGAGCAGCCCTGAGGCGAGCCTAGGTCTTCGAGCACGTGATTTGCGGCCACCTGGAGCTGCCTTTGGACAAGATCCTCACCGGTGACTTCTTCTGTGATGGTGTGCTCGACCTGAAGGCGCGTATTCATCTCCATGAAATACAGCGACCCGTGGCTGTCCATCAGCATTTCGACCGTGCCGGCACCCCTGTACCCAAGTGCCTCACAGGCCCTGGCGACGACTGCACTAATTTCCTCCCGTCTTCCTCCGACGGTGGCCAAGCCTGGGCTCGGCGTCTCCTCAAGCAGCTTTTGGTGTCGCCGCTGAATGGAACACTCCCGCTCTCCCAGGACTTGCACGCGGACGCCGTCGCCCATCACCTGAAACTCGATGTGGCGGCCGTTCTCAATCAACTTCTCCATGTACAAACGCCCGTCACCGAAGGCACCGTGTGCCTCGGCGCTCGCGGCCTCGAAGGCCGCCTCAACCTCGGCCCGCGTGCGAACCACACGCATGCCGCGGCCGCCGCCTCCCGACACGGCCTTGAGAAGCACCGGATAGCCGATCGCCTCAGCGACGGCGCGAGCCTCCGCTCCATCCGCTAATGGACCGTCCGAGCCCGGGATGGTCGGAACACCCATCCGGTCCATCGCACTCTTGGCCGCAGCCTTGTCGGCCATCATGCGCATGGTGGCGCCATCCGGCCCTATAAACGTAATGCCGGCAGCCTCACACTGGGCCGCAAAGGTTGGGTTCTCGGAAAGAAAGCCCCAGCCCGGATGAACGGCGGAGCAGGCATGAGACTTCGCCACCGCAATGAGGGCATCGCGGTCGAGATACGCCCGCGTTCCTCCGATGGGTTCTACTCGGTCGGCTTGATCCAGAAACGCGAGGCCCCTGTCGGCGTCGGTGACCGGGACGACGACCTCAATGTCCATCGCCTGCGCTGTACGCATCACCCTGGCGACGACCTCACCACGATTGGCTATTAGGATTCGTCGAAACATGAACTCCCCGGTTGGCGGTGTCGACGACTCGGTTAACGTCATCGAGGAGGTCCGGCATGAGCGCTTTCAGCACGTTGTTGAGTACGGGTCTCGTGTGCCCCACGCCGAGCGCAGTCGAGGGCGTCTCGGCCTCGGTCATCAACACCGGCTGGACTGTGGTGGACTGGAGCAAGGTGGATCGAGACGCCAGAGGGGGAAAGGTGCAGCTCCCATTCTTAGTTGGTGTCATTGAGCACCCAGACGGGCGTGTGTGGGTTGATGCGGGGCTGGGCTCACAGACCCGTGCCGGCCGGTATCCTCGTCTTCTACCGACAGGAAACCTGGAGGTTCCT
>CAZKOI010000249.1:0-5540 GCA_964554315.1 uncultured Enterobacterales bacterium
TCTGTTGTACTAGCTCATGTTGAGGGCCAAACTTCCGATCAATTCGTCTACCGGAGGCCAATCGTGAGCTCGACTTGGAATGCTTCGCGCGTCGGTCTACTTGCCGGTGCACTGTTTGCGTCCATCGAGGCGAGCGTCTCGTTGGTCCTGCCCGCTCCTCTGGATCCGCAGCCCACAGCGTTGGTGGTTGCGGCATCCATTGTGGCGACCGCTTGCCTCATTGGTGTCATCTCAGCGGCGCTTGGGAAGGTCATAGGGCGCTCGGCGGTAGGGGTTGCGTTGGCCCTGTGGGCGGCCGTCTGGGGGCCTCATCAGGCAAAGCTCGCAGGCTGGCATAGGGTCGGATGGGCGCCAACAATTGTGATCGCGGGTACGGCCGTAATCTCTCCCGGCATCGCAACGGTCATTGGTGTCTTGGGCGGTGGTGTCGGTGCAGTGGTTCGCAGTCAGGGACGCCAGCGCGGCCTGACGCCAGTGGCTCGGGCTGCCGGAGATCGCCTCAAGCAGCCGGATATTCTGCTGGTGACACTCGATGGCGCAGGCGACCCAGGCATTCTCGACCATGGTCGGTGGCACCGAGGAAGTACCTTCTCACCCACAGAGGGATGGACTCATTTCTCGGGTGCGGTTGCGCCGGCCCCTTGGGTGCTTCCCAGTATGCACTCGTTGCTCTCTGGAGATGCCGTGCGTGACCACGGCGGGGGGCTGGTGCTGGGCCAAGCAATGAGCAGGCGTGTGCCTGATTCAGTGCCGTTGCCCTATATTCTGCAGCAGGCGGGGTACGAGACCCAGGCATTTATCTCCAATCCTTACTTGTCGGTGGAGCAGGGCTTCGCCGACGGCTTTGAGCGGTGGTTCCACAGCTCCGCCGTCGCCGAGCCCATTATGCTTCTAGATGCCTGGGGACGCTTCAAGTCCATGGCCATGGGCCGACGTCGCGCAGTCGATCTCGAGCGGAATGAACGCTTGGTGAGCGCCGCTATATCGGCGGTCCAGCGGTCGTCCAAGCGGCCACGGTTTGTTTGGGTGCACCTTGCGTCAGGTCCCGCAACGGACACTGCTAGTGGGGCGCTAGAGGCTTCCCGCGCGGAAAAGGATGAGGTGACTCGAGCGCTGGTTGAGCGGCTTTCTCAGGCGTCACGCCAGTGGATCGTGGCGATCGTTGGCACCCACGCCGGTGCTACCTCCGCCCACGGGGCTGTCGGTAAGGATGAGCTCTCGGATGAGAGCCTTCGAGTGCCTCTGGCCATACGAAGACCTCGCACTCAAGGAGGGGTTGTGGCCCGTCCGGTTGCTGCAGCAGACTTGGCAAGGACCTTGCTCGCGGCGGCCGCCGATGCACGGCACTTTCCGGGTCAGAATCTCATGAAGCCACGCCGAGTGCCGATTGAGGTTGGAGGCGCACGGGGAGGCGGCGAGGTCTTCGCGGCGCGCATGCCATCGGGACACTATGTTGCGCGGGAAGCAGGCGTGGTCGGACCGGCCGTGTCGATTGGTGATGACACGGAAGAACTCCTCAAGTCTAACGGTTACCTGGACTGAGGGATTCTTGATGCGAGTGTCACGGTGGGGGTGGAGCCCGTACGAGACCATGGAGGACCGGGCGCGCGAGGCGGAGGAGGTCAGCCGGGTCGCCGAGGTTGTAGCCGACCAGACGGATGCGGAGGTCGTCGTTGTCCACAGCAAGGTCGAGGCTGGACGGTCTCTCATTCGCGATGCGCCCTCGATGAAGCTCTTGGTCACGACGACGAGCGGGACCGACCACATCGACCTGGGAGCGATGGCCGATGCGGGGGTTTCCGTGTGCCGTCTGCCGTTGGCGCGACGCGATGCGGTCGTAGAGGCCTCACTCGGCATGTTGATCTGGGGCATGCGGCGCTTTGGGCAGATGAGCGCTTGGGGCGAGGCGGGGCACTGGGGCCGAGGCGACTTACCTGCACTTGAAATCCCCACCGTTCGAGGCGCGCGCGTCGGTGTTGTTGGACTCGGTGTAATTGGATCGGAGATGGCGTCCCGACTGCGGATGCTTGGCGCCACGGTCTATGGGGTTGACCCTATGGTTGAGATTGAGGGGTGTACTGCATCCTCACTCGATGAGGTCTTCAATGAGTGCGACGCGGTGACGCTTCATTGCAGTCTCAACGCAACAACCCGCGGGTTTGTGAACGAGAGACGCATCCAGGCGGCAAGACGCGGTCTAGTCCTCGTCAACACTGCGCGGGGGCCGCTCATTGATGTGCCTGCGGCTGTCGCCGCGGCGCGGGCCGGGCAGTTGGGCGCACTCTGCCTTGATGTCTTTCCGGAGGAGCCGACGGATCTCAAGGAATTCACGTCGCCGAATGTCTTTGTTAGTCCTCATGCCGCCGGCATGCACAGGGACCTCTCAAGGCGTGTCCGTGAGGGCTTGTCCGCTGCAATTCGGTCGTTTGATGTGACCGGTCAGCCACCCTTTGCCGTGGCTCGTTAACGGCTCGCGGTCTCGCCGAGGAGGTGGTTCATGCCCTCAATGAAGCCATGCCCTCCCTCTGACGCTGTGATCCACTGGGGCGGTGTAGTCATTGCGTCGAGAAAGTTGACCACATTTGAAACGCCGATGCTGTGCTCGAGGGCACCAAACATGGGCTCATCGTTGGGTGAGTCGCCGAAGAATGCCCAGCGGCTGACATCGATGGGCCCGCCAAAGCAATCACGGTGGAACTGTTGTATCCCAGCAAGCTTGTCGAACTGTCCAAACCAGCCATTGACGTGGATGCTCGAGACCTTCGCGTTGGCGCCCTCTTCCTGAAAAATCTCCACAATCCGCTGAACGGCTTGGTCTCCGAGTGGCGCGACATCCTCACAGAAGTCAATTGCGAGATCAAGCTCCCGGTAGGGTTGGTCGCTCGCTAATGCGGAGCCCGGCACCTCTCTCAGGATCCGGTCCGCGACTGCGGCCATCCGCGCCTTATTTGCCTGACGGGTCTCAGGGCCCTGCATAAACCGGCGTTGAAGTTTTTCGCCATCCATCCAGTACCAGAGCCCACCGTTCTCGCCCACGACCCCATCAACGGGCCAACATCGCGCGATGTGGTCGACCCATCCACCCGGACGCCCTGTGACGGGCACTATCTTAATGCCCCGTCTCTGTGCCTCGGCCATGACTCTGAAGACGCCGGGGACCAAGCGTCCATCGACGGTCAGTGTATCGTCGATATCACAAAGAACGCCCAGCAGGTCGCTGGGCGCTCTCATCTCAGCCAAAGGGCGAGGCAAACTTACTCCACGACCCAGGTGTTACCGCCGTAGATGGCCTTGGTCAGGTCGCCCGCACTCGGAACCTGTTGTGCCGTCTCAACCTGTGCGACCACCTCCTCGTCGTAGGTCGGCCGCTGTACGCGATAGAGGACGCCCATCGCCACCGGATAGGGAGGCCTCATGCGCGCCAGCAGGTTCGCGAGGACGGGATTGGTCTCATCATGGACCAGGAGTTCTCCTGTGTCGCCACTGTCGTCCAGCTCGACCACCTCAAGCTCGAGGCGATTGTTCATCTTCAGGCCCTTCTTTGGGCCCTCCTTGTCGCCAAAAACGATGGGCTCGCCATGCTCCAGAAAGACCACGGCGTTTCCGCGGAGCTTTCTATCCGTCAGGTCAACAAAAGCGCCGTCGTTAAAGATGTTGCAGTTCTGGAAGATTTCGACGAACGAGGTCCCCTTGTGGGCCGCGGCGTCAGTCAATACCGCGCGTTGCTCCTTGACGAAGATGTCCACTGTGCGGGCCACAAAGGTTGCATCTGCTCCCAGCGCGAGCGCACAAGGCTCAAAGGGGTGATCGACCGACCCCATTGGGGTCGACTTGGTCTTCTTTCCGACCTCTGAGGTCGGCGAGTACTGCCCCTTCGTGAGCCCATAAATACGGTTGTTGAACAGGAGAACCTGAATGTCCACATTTCGTCGCAGAACGTGGATGAAGTGGTTCCCACCAATAGACAGCGAGTCGCCATCGCCCGTTATCATCCAGACGCTGAGCTCTGGGTTTGCCAGCTTGAGGCCTGTCGCGAATGCGGGGGCGCGGCCGTGAATGGTGTGGAAACCGTAGGTGTCCATGTAGTAGGGGAAGCGGCTGGAACAGCCGATACCGCTGACCACGGCAAACTTCTCCTTCGGGATTCCAAGCTCCGCGAACACCGTCTGAACCTGACTCAGGATGGAGTAGTCGCCGCAACCCGGACACCACCGAATCATCTGATCCGACATGAAGTCTTTCTTCGTGTAGCTCTCTTGCTCTTCGTTTACTGACATGGGTACCTCAGCTGAGCTTCTTGATCTCGGCCACGATCTCGCTCGACTTGAACGGCTGGCCTTGGATCTTGGTGATGGAATGAAGGTCCAGAACATACTCGCCGCTCAGATAGCGGTGAAGCTGGCCCAGGTTCATCTCTGCGATCGCCGCAGAGGAGAAGCCACGAAGGGTGGCCTCGAGGTTGGCGGGCAGGGGATTGAGCCACCGAAGGTGCACGTGCCCAACCTTGAAGCCTTGTGCTCTTGCGTCCTCAACGGCAGTGCGGACCGAGCCATACGTGGAACCCCAAGAGACGATGCCCACGCCATCGGTATCGCCATAGACTTCAACGTCGGGAACGTCGGCCTGCACACGCTGCACCTTCTCTTCTCGGAGCTTGGACATGAACTCGTGGTTCTCGGGATCGTAGGAGACGTTTCCGGAGCCCTCCTCCTTCTCGAGGCCGCCAATGCGGTGCTCGAGGCCCTTAGTTCCTGGGATGGCCCACATGCGCCCGAGCGTCTCTGGGTTGCGGTCGTAGGGCTTGAACCCGTCCGCATCGGCCTCTGTGGCGATACCACAATCGATGGGCTCGAGCTTGTCGAGCTCTGGAAGGCGCCATGGCTCGGCGCCGTTGCCCAGGTAGCCATCGGTCAGGAGGACGACCGGCATGCGGTACTTCACGGCCACCCTCACCGCCTCTACGGCTGCGTCAAAGCAATCGGATGGCGTCGCTGCAGCAATCACCGGGTTCGGACACTCACCATGCCGTCCGAAGAGCGCGATGTTGAGATCGGACTGCTCTGTCTTGGTGGGCAGCCCGGTAGACGGACCTCCTCGCTGGATGTCCACCAAGACCAGCGGCAGCTCAGTGATGACGGCTAGACCGAGGGCCTCACCCTTCAGCGCGACTCCCGGACCCGATGTCGAGGTGATGGCGATTGAGCCCCCGAAGGCGGCCCCGATGGAGGCACATATCGCAGCAATCTCGTCCTCTGCTTGAAAAGTCACCACGCCAAAGTCCTTGTACTTGGAGAGGTGGTGCAGCACGTCGGAGGCTGGGGTGATGGGGTAGGCCCCTTGAAAGAGTTGCCGGCCTGCGAGCTTTCCAGCCGTGACAAAACCAAGTGCGAGGGCCGCGTTGCCGGTGATGTTCTTGTAGGTTCCGGGCTCGAGCTTTGCCGCTGGAACCTCGTAGGAACTATGAAAGAGCTCCATGGTGTCGGCAAAGTTCCACCCGGCCTGGAGGGCGCGAAGGTTTGCTTCATCGTAAGGTGCCTTGA
>CAZKOI010000250.1:0-5509 GCA_964554315.1 uncultured Enterobacterales bacterium
GAGCTCTACCGAATGCGGAAGGCGGCAGAGAAGAACAACGAGGACCCGGATGACGTGATGCTCCCGCCCATCATCGAATTCGACGCTATCTTCATCCCGGACAATCACCGACGCTTGGTGCTGGTCACGAGCGCCTTGGCGTATGAGGAAGTTCCGGTCGGCACATTCCGAAAGCACGTCGACGAAGAGCCGGTTCAGCTTCTCGGCCTCAATGCGTGGAACACGCCTCAGGTCGTGCAGAGCGGCGGACGCTACGTTCAAGACAGCGTCTTTGTGGATGCCTTCTGGAGTCAAGATTCGTCCGCAGCAGTCCAGTCCTTCATCGAAGTGTTCACCGGCGTCGTCGAGCGAAAGCCGCGGGTCATCGATGCGTTGACCTGGGACGCCACACGCCTTCTGACCGCTGCAGTTCTCGAAGGCGGCGAAGATCGGGATGCCATTCAGGCGGCAATGTCCAAGATCGAGATTGACGATCCTGTCGCCGGCGGACGGCGCTTCAACGCCGAGCGAGAAGTGGACCGCGCATTTCACGTGCTCACCATTAAGCGAGCGGGGATCGAGGCCTGGCAGCCTCCACCAGTGGAAGACGAAACCTCAGCACCACCATCACCGTAGCTGCTAAGATTGGTTGAGGAGATCCACTGCCGTCCATGCCCGACGACCCTGACGAACCGTTCGTCATCAAGACCATCCTGAACGCGTGTGGCAAGCCAACTTCTGGCCAAGCCAATCGGGTTGGACCACCCCTGCTTCAGGCGGGCGATGATGCCGCCATGGTTAGCAACAGCGACGCCGTGACGGTCGACACGATGGTTGAAGGCATCCACTGGGATGACAGGCTGAGTGCCGAGGACGTTGGCTGGAAGCTCGTTGCCGCCAACGTCTCCGACATCAATGCAATGGGCGGGCTTCCGAGCTGGGCGGTACTCTCGATTGCACTCCCATCACCGCTTGACCGCGGCTGGGTGACGTCCTTTGCCCTGGGACTGGCCGAAGCGGCCCACCGCTGGGGGGTGCACCTTGTTGGTGGAGACACCACCGGCAGTCCGGGTCCCCGCATGGTCTCGCTCACCCTCTGCGGCCACGTCGAGGTGCCGATTGGTCGTCATGGCGCACGGCCAGGTGACGACCTCTGGGTCAGCGGTGCACTGGGGGGTGCCGCAGCTGGATTCGGGATGGGGGCGCACGCAAACGATGCGCTACGTCGACCATCACCGCCCGTCGGTCTTGGTGCAGCGCTCGCGGCGACCGGGGGAGTGTCCGCCATGATGGACCTCTCTGATGGCCTTCGAATGGACCTCCATCGACTGTGTGCGGCGAGTGGCGTTGGTGCAGAGGTTGTGCCAGGTGACCTGCCCGCCCACCCCGACGCAGCGGCATGCCCCGACCCCATTCGCATGATGACGGGCTTCGGCGAAGAGTACGAGCTGCTGTTCACGGCAAGGCCCAGCAGTGCTGCGGCCATTGAGGCGGCAGCATCCGACTTTGACCGGGCTCCGGTTCGAATCGGTCGCATCAACGGTCAGGCAAGCCACGGTGCCCAGCTCAAGGGCATGGCCTGGCCGCCACTGGCGTTCAGCCACTTTGGTGACGCATGATCCGCCTGCTCGTGATCGCGATGACAGGAACCGCGGCGGCGGCAGGCGGACAACTCGTTGCCGGGAACGCCTCGCTTTGGTCAACTGCAGTGCTTTGCATGGTGTTGCTTCTCTGCTCCGCCTTTTTCTCGAGTGCTGAGACTGCACTATTCGGTCTTCAGCCGGTCGACGTGCAGGCCATGGAGGGCGAATCCGCCAAGCGTGTTCGCGCACTGGTGGCGGAGCCACGGCAGACGCTCGCCTCAATTCTCATCGGCAACGAGACGGTCAACATCGCCCTCTCCACCGCCTCAGCGGGCGTCTTTCTCCAGCTCTTCCCTCAGAAGCCGTGGCTCAACATTGTCGTCATCACACCCGTCCTTCTTCTCGCCGGGGAGGTTCTCCCGAAGACCTTTGCCTTCCGCTACGCGCCGAAGCTCGCCCCCTTTTCGGCCCGCCTACTGACCCCATTTGCCCGAGTGGTCACACCCATCCGACTCGTGCTGTCCCGAATCGCTGATGCCGCGCTGGTCCTTACCGGCGGCAGTCGTGCCCCACGCCAAGCTGAGCTTCGGGAGGCTCACCTCCGCGCCATGATCGACCAAGGCCGTGAGGAGGGCAACATACGAGCCATGGAGCGGGACATCCTCCACCGGGTCTTCGAATTCGGCGATCTATCGGTGGCAAACCTGATGACCCACGACCGGGACATCTTCAGCGTGAATCTACTCACCCCTTGGGACCAGCTGATTCGCGTGGTTCAAGACTCCGGCCTCAGCCGCGTCCCGGTGTGGCAGGGCACGCCCGACAACATTGTCGGCATATTGCTCGTGAAGCGACTCCTCGGACTGGTTGCCGCTCAGCGACTCAGCGGCCGCAGCCGGTCTCCCAGCCCGCGCCAAATCCACAAGCTCCTCCACCCCCCAAGGTTTGTTCCCGCCACCATGGCAGCCGACGAGTTGCTGGCCGAATTTCAGGCGCGTCGCTCGCATATGGCGATCGTCGTCAATGAACTCGGGAGAGTGGTCGGGGTGGTGACGCTCGACGACCTCCTCGAGAAGCTCGTCGGTGAAATGGCCGACGAAACCGACGCCGAGAATCCGGAAGTGACGCAAGTGGAGACCCAGAGCTGGTCCGTGCGGGGAGACATGCCCGTCGAAGCGTTCGCAGAGCGGTTCCACTTGGTGCTTCCGGAGGGAGCCTTCCGCGATCTTGCCAGCTTCGTCGCCACTGTCGCCGAGCGACCGCTCTACAGGGGCGCAGAGGTGGAGTGGAACGGCGTTCGGTTTACGGTCGAGGAAATGCGAGGCGTACTTCCGAGCCGAGTCAGCCTCGGATTCGATCAAGCGTACGATGAGGATGACCCCACCGCCGAGGCGGACTCATTGACCGAGGAGCCAGCATGAGTCTCACGCTCATCATGGCATTGCTGGGGTTGCTGATTCCGCTCTCCGGGTTCTTCTCAGGCTCCGAGTTGGCCCTCGTCAGCGCCGACAGACTGAAGCTTCGGTCGGATGCCGACGCCGGGCGACGAGGCTCGAGACTCGCCCTCCAGATGCTTGAACAGCCCACACGAATGCTGGGTACCTGCCTCGTCGGTACCAACCTGTGTGCCATCTCCATAGCGACCCTAGGCACGCGCCTCGTCCTCGATCTCACCACCATTCCACCCTCACTTGCATTCCTGATCATCGCACCCGTCACGCTGACCATCTGTGAGATGGTCCCCAAGGCGGTCTACCAGCACCACGCTGACTCCGTCGTCCCCTACGTGGTGTACCCGCTCCGCTTTCTCTCCGTGATTCTGGCCCCCGTACTGTGGCTCTTCGAGCGGGCGGCGAGCTTGGCCGGGGGCGAAGAAAATGGCCAGCGCCCCGTCCGCCGAGCCGACATTCAGTTTCTCCTCGACGCATCCGATGACCCCAACCTCACCGCCCAGGACAAGGCCATGATTCGCAGGGTCTTCGCGTTCACCGAGGCTGTGGTGGAAGACGCTATGGTGCCGCTCATCCATGTGGTCGCGGTAGCAGAGACGCTGACCTGCGCAGAGGCCGTCGAGCAGATGATCAAGAGCGGTCACTCCCGGCTGCCGGTCTACAAGGAGCGGGTCGACGACATTACTGGAGTGGTTCTGCACCAAGATCTGATGGCCGCTGAGGACTGGAGCCAGCCGGTGTCGGCGATTGCCCGCACGCCGATGTTTGTGCCGGAGACCAAGCGGGTCGATCATCTGCTCCTAGACCTGCGGAGAGCTCGACTGCGCATGGCCGTCGCAGTGGACGAATACGGTGGTTCTGTTGGCATCATCACCGTCGAGGATCTGCTCGAGGAGATTGTCGGAGACATCGAGGATGAGTCCGACGCCGAGAGTGCTCGGGTTCGTCGCGTCGGCGAGCGAGAGTGGATTGCTCTCGGACATGCCGAGCGAGAGCACCTCGAGGCCACCGTAGGGCTGACGCTCCCCGATGGCGACTTCGAGACCATCGCGGGGTATGTGCTGACGCAGACAGGCCGGATTCCGAAGCCTGGCGAGCAGATTGAGGCTCGAAGCTACTTGCTGACAGTCAACAAGGCGAACGACCGCGCGATACAAGAGGTCCACATCCGCCAGATTCGACGTTAGCAAGCCTCAAGACACCATGAAACAGAAACACTTCATTGACTCCCACAAGGGGGCCACCTCGCTCGCGATCCTGGCGCTCATGGGCCACTTCGACCAGTGGAACAATCCGACCGCTTGGACCTACCTCGCGCTCCATGGCACCTACGGTCTTCTGTGGGTGATGAAGTCCAATGTTTTCGGCGACAAGAACTGGGACAAGCCTACGCCGCTATGGTACGGCCTCCTCATATGGGTCGCACTCACCCTGTACTGGACCGCGCCTTACATCATCTGCAGCAGCGGACTACAGATGCCGCTGTGGTGGCTGGCCCTCTGCACGTGCGTCTACATCATCGGCGTGTTCTTTCACTTCGCTTCCGACATGCAGAAGCACACCGCGCTAAGTCTCCAGCCCGGCCTCATCACAACGGGGCTGTGGTCTCGGCTTAGAAACCCCAACTATTTCGGTGAGCTCCTCATCTACCTGGGCTTCGTGGCGATTCCGATGCACTGGCTTCCGCTGACAGCCCTAGGCGCGATGGTTGTGGGCTACTGGGTACCGAACATGCTTCGTAAGGATGCCTCTCTCTCTCGGCATCCGGGCTGGGACACCTATAAAGAGAGCACCTGGCGATTCATTCCCTTGGTATGGTGAGCAGACGGCTGGTTCGTCCGCAATCCGTTACGCCATCCATGGAGCGATAAGAGATGGCCATCGCAATCGGCATCGATCTGGGAACGACGAACTCGTGTGCAGCGTTGATGTCTGGGGGCATTCCGCAGATCATCACGATGACGGACGGCTCAACGCAGATGCCGTCTGTGTTTGCCGTCGACGAGCACGGAAACGAGATTGTGGGTGCGGCTGCTCGGGCTCAGGCCAGCGACAACCCACGAGGAACCGTCCTGGCGGCCAAGCGGCTCATTGGCCGCAACTTCCACAGCAAGTCGATCAACGATACTCGCCAAGTCTTCACGTACGAGATGGTGGAGGGTTCGGACAGCGCCGTCCTGCTGAATGTCGCGGAGCAGGTCTACACCCTCGAGCAAATCTCGGCCGCTATCCTCTCTCGCATCAAGGAGGTCGCAGAGGCCAACCTCAAGGCCAAGATCAGCCAGGCGGTGATCACTGTGCCGGCGTACTTCAACGAAAAACAGCGCGCCAGCGTTCGAACCGCGGGAAGAATGGCTGGCTTCGAGGTGCTTCGCATCCTCAACGAACCCACTGCTGCCGCCCTCGTCTACGGACTCGGCAAGAAGATGAATAAGCGGGTCGCTGTGTACGATCTCGGCGGCGGAACCTTCGACATCTCGATCATCGACATCCAGG
>CAZKOI010000251.1:0-5501 GCA_964554315.1 uncultured Enterobacterales bacterium
GGTCAGCAACAGCTTCATCCACCGGACCTCCCCGGGGTGGTACTACTGGTGCATCTGCGGCCTCTTGGTGGCCGAGTGGTTCGACTTGAAGGCGAAGGAGGAGCAGACCCTGCCCGCTCCCGGCGAGCTGGCGGAGGTCAACACCACGTCGCTGAGCGCCTAGAAGACAGATTCCTGGAGTACGATCTGATCGTCTGGGCGCAGTATCACATCCGCCGCTTTGCCCTTCAACACCCTCTTGAGGTTGATGCTGATGCGCTGGTCCCCTCGGAGGATGTAGGCATCGCGTGTCCGAGCGGTCCGCTTTGTTCCGCCCGACTTCGACAGCGCCTGCGTAACCGTGAGCCCCTCGGTAAACGGGACGGAGCCAGGCTTGTTGACCTCACCGGACACGTACACCACCATTCCCTCGGAGATGTGAACGACGTCACCGGCAGATAGCCTGAGGTTCATTGACGTATCACCCATCAAATCCTCAAGAGATAGGGCCACCGACTCACGCTGAGCATCGGCAAACTTCACCCTCACCTCCGCAACACCGGCGCCAACCACGCCCCCCGCCTCGGCGATGACGTCGAGCACCGTGTTTCTCCCACTCAGGTGAACGAGGCCAGGCTTCTTTACGGCCCCGAGGACCTGCACCGGATGCGAGCCAAACTTCGTGACCGAAACCTGGATTTGTGGGTCACGCAGATACTTGGCGCCCAGTCGACTCGTCAGCGCTTGGTCAAGCGCGCCCGCCGTCTGCCCGGTCACTTCAACTTGTCCGAGCAGCGGGTAATCGATGCTTCCATTTTCGCTGATGATGAATGAGCCGCTCAACTCTGACTCGTCAAACACCTGAATCGAGACCACGTCACCGGCGCCCAAGACATAGGCGTCGTCCTGAGCATGGACCAATCCAGGGAGAATCGAACACATAAAAACGGCGATGAATCTTGATTTTTTCACGATTTAACCTTGAAGTCCCATGGCTGAATCTGGGCCTTTCCCTATTAACGGATTTTACTCCAAACCTCGGTAGACCCGCGAGTGTTGCCCGAGCGGTTAGCCCATGAATCGCTGCCCAGCTATGAACCTTGCAACCACTGTACCGTTTTTTGTGGACACCGCTCTCTGTCTCTGCATGCCGAAAAGGCCGCCCGCCGCCAAGTGGGAGCCCAGGTCGCATTGGCACCATGAGTCGACGCGGACCCAGGCCCACGACAACCTCTTTTCTGGAAAGCACCTATGGGAGACCGTCTTCGCGTCGGCATGATTGGCCCTGGGCTCGATGTCCCGGGTGGGATGACCGCAGTCCACAGAACGTGGCTCCGAAGCCGAGCCTTTGACTGCGTCGACGTCGACTACTTTGAGTCGATGGGAGAGGGCTCATTCCTCGAAAAGCTTGGAAAGAACATACTGGGTCAGGGACGCTTTGTTCGGGCATTAGCAGAGGGCTATCGCCCCGACATCTTCCACATTCATATTGCCGATCGTCGCTCCTTCTACCGGAAGCTCGCCTACTTCGAGCAGGCGACCCTGACCGGTGTCCCTGTGGTGGCACACATCCATGGCGCCGTCTTTGAGGAATTCTACGATGCCCACCCCGCGAATGCCGCTGCGGTGAGGCGAATGTTCACCCGTGCGGACAAGGTGCTCGTGCTGCACCAAAAGATCTACGACAAGAGCGTCAAGTGGGCCGGCGCCTCGGACAGGGTGGAGATTCTGTACAATCCGGTCGAGGTCGATGTCTTTGGGAAGACCCCGGCAAGGCCAGAAGGCCATCGGCCGACGGTGTTGATGATGGGCGAGATCGGTGAGCGCAAGGGCGCGTCTGATCGCGTCGAGGCGATTCCAACGGTGTTGGATAAAGTCCCCAACGCGCTCTTTCGCTTTGCAGGAAACGGCGAGACCCGCGTTCTGCAGCAGAGGGCAGACGCTCTGGGCATCGGCGATCATGTCGATGTCATGGGCTGGACCGCGGGCGAAGACAAAATCCGCGCCTTTCAGAGTGCGGATGTCTACTGCCTGCCGTCGTATGCCGAGAATCTACCGGTCAGTGTTCTGGAGGCGATGGCCTCTCGCCTTCCCGTCGTGGGAACGCCCGTTGCGGGTACCCCCGAGGAGATCATCGAGGGTGTCACAGGCTTCATGGTTGAGCCCGGCGACCGTGCGGGCATCGCGGACCGGCTAAATCGACTCCTCTCGGATGAGGCCCTGAGGCATGAAATGGGGGCGGCCGGCCGAGCCCGGGCCGAAGCCCTGTTCGACAATGAGGTCGTCTGCGCCCGCCTCATCGAGCTTTGGCGGGGGGCCATAGCGACCCAGACTGAAGGAATTGCGGCCAAGATCCGACCCTCTGACTATAGTACTGAGGACTGAACTGTGAGCATGACAGCCATGAGCAACCGAAAGCCAGCACTGACAAGCGAAGAGGCAGAGGCCGTCGAGGCCCGATTTCGCGAAGAACTGGAGGCCGAACACGAGGACCGCGTCGAGGCCCAGAAACGGCGCGAAACTCGCTCAAAGACCAAACTCATGGCCAAGCAGCGTGAGCGCCAGATCCTGGCGGAGGAAGAACTCAAGCAGCAGGTTCGTGCGAAGTTCTATGTCGAGAAGGGGTACAAGCTGTACACCGACTCCGCGGGTCGTGAGCACTGGCTCACTCCAGAGGAGTATGAGTGGCGAATGCGCATGCGCGCGCGCCACGACAGGAATCGGCGCCGATTCGAGGCCCCATACGTCACCAAGCGGCGACGCCTCATGATGTACGGCGGGGCCGCACTGCTTGCCGTCGCCACCGGCTTGGTGCTGATCATATGACCATCACCGTCGCCATCCCCACCCTGAACCGCCCCGGGGACATGAGGGCGTTCATGCCCACACTGGCCTCCCAGACACGGCTGCCCGACCAGTTCATTGTGGTCGACGCCGGTACGCCAGGGACCCTCGAAGAAGAGATGTCAGAGGTCCTGGGTCACACAGGAATGGAGTTGCTCTACCTGCGGTCCGAGAAGGGCCTGTGTACCCAACGAAATGTCGCTCTCGACCACGCGACAGGCGACATCATCTTTTTCTTTGATGACGATGTCGAGCTTGAGCCCGACTACATCGAGAAGGTAATGGAGTGCTTCTCCATGGAAACCTCTCCGCCTGTGGGGTGCGTGCAGGGCACTCTCATCGATCCGCCAGGCACCATCGGCGGTTGGAAGTCGTTGGTCTACCAGACCTTCGGCTTGACCCACTGGACAACGGAGCAAGACCCTGCGCTTTACGCTGCCGGAGGTGTCCGCTTTCTGACCGACCCAAAGACGGTCGTCGAGGTTCCGGTGGCACAGGGCTGCAGGATGGCCTTCCGGCGTGAAGTGTTCGAGAACGAGCGGTTCGTTCAATTCTTGCCTGGCTACTGCCAGAACGAAGACGTCGATATGACCTACCGCGTGGGTCAAAACTGGACGATCCTCCAGACTCCTCACGCCAAGCTCCTTCACAAGGAGTCTCCAGTCAGCCGCATCCAGTACCCTGCGCAGCTGGGGCAGATGATCTTCGCGCACTACTATTTCTTCACGCGCTATCGGGAAAAGACACCGTCAAACGTCGCCCAGTACGCTTGGTCCCATTCAGGCCTCATGGCGATGGCGCTCGGAAGGGCCGTCATTCGAGCTCAGCCGGAGGTCCTCAAAGGGATCAAGGATGGATACCAGCGGTGCATAAAGGATTTTGTCTCAGCCTAGGGCTGCTGCTTGGCAGTAGAGCGACTGCAGCACCCCTGCCTGTGGTCCCCGGACGCGTCATTCAGGTCAGCAACTGCGATCAGCCGGACCGACCCGCCTGTTGGAGACGGGCACAGATCCTGGAGCGATTCGCTCCGGAGCCGTCCGCCTTGCTCGAACCATCAAAGGGCGACGTCCGACTAGCATGGACCGGAGACCAGCTGGTGGTCCGGGTGGAGGGCCTGTCAGACACACAACACATCGAGGTTGTGGTGTCTCAAGATGCGGCTCAAGATCCGGTCCGAGCCCAGTTGTTTAAGGCCCATCGTGGCGTCACCCGTCACACCTTGAGTCCTCCGCCCGCGCATGGGCTTACTCGGGCGGCTCACCTGATCCTCAGAGACGAAGCCGATGGCAGTAGCCGACCTTGGGCTCCATCAACGGACGGTGACCTCTCGCGACCCGCGACGCTCTGGTTTACCACGAAGTCGTTACCATCGCCGGTGCTGACGGTTGATGCCACTGACGGCACCTGGGTGGTTGGGGGTCCTAGTGGAGCCACGGTTCAGATTCGGCACCGCCGCCCCAAGCTACCCACGGGGGGCAAAGGGATACCCGAGCCCTGGTCTGTGACCACGACGGCAGGCGCGGCCACACCCGCTCCCCCCACCTCCGGCTGGTTCGACATTCGACTCGAGGCTGAGTCGCAGCCGCTCGTCACGGGCAGTGTCTACTGGGTTGCGCCCGTCACAGCGCATCTGCAGAGCCACGGCATCCATCCGGCGCCCAAGGTGGTCGCGCGCAGAGAAGGCGGCGACTTTGTTGTCAGCGACCAGACGACAGTCTGCGCAGAGGATTATCCAAGTGTCGGTCGATGGCTTGCAGAAGAGCTGCAACGACTGACTGGACGAGAGACTCGTCATTCTTGTGAGGGGGAATCAAACATCCAGTTCCGGACTGAAGAGCGCGACCACCCCGAGGGGTATCGCATCTCGGCAGAGTCATCGGGGATCACCGTGAGCGCCAGCAGCCTTCGGGGCGCGTTCTATGGAGCGACGGCGGTCGCGGATCTCGTCGGCTTCGATGGAAGGTCTCCTGCGCTCGAGGTGGAAGACTGGCCGGACAGCGGCATTCGTCTCTTCTTTCACGAGGTGACACCCTACGACGGCCCGATGACCTCACCGAAGCAGGTCCGTGAGTTCATCCAGAAGGTGGTTGCACGAGGCCGATTCAACACGCTCGTGCTCGACCTCAAGGGCGGAATCAAGAGCGTCAGCCACCCGGAGCTCACTCGGCCCGATGCATGGTCCCACGAGGACCTAGAGCAAGTGCTCACGGCAGCAACAGACCTGGGAATTTTGGTCATCCCCACCGTCAACACGCCGTCCCACAGCCAGTGGATAGGTCGGGCCCACCCTGAGCTTACCGAGGACGAGGCCAGCGGCCTTCTATGCACACGTCACCCTGGAACGCGGGCTTTGATTGAAGATCTCATCAGGGAGCTTCACACATTGTTTGGTGCGCCTCCCTTTGTCCACATCGGCCATGACGAAGTCTTCTTCAAGACAAACCGGAGACATGAAGCCCAGCGCTGTCCTCGGTGCGAGGGGACACCGCGTTGGCACCTACTCGCAGAAGATCTGACGTGGCATCATCAGGTGCTGGCCAGCCTGGGTGCCAAGCCGATGGTCTGGTCGGACATGCTGGTTCAGGGTTGGCACGGGGCACACGGCGGGATCTATCGAGCGGCAAACCGAATCGATGAAGACATCAGGCCCGACTTTCACGTCATTAGCTGGGGGCGCG
>CAZKOI010000252.1:0-5497 GCA_964554315.1 uncultured Enterobacterales bacterium
TTCGGACCCACGTACTGTGCGTGATGCCAGCCTGTCACCGACACGGCTGTTGACGCTTCAGACCCGACAGAGTGCGGCTTACAAGGGAATGATGGCGTTGCTGATGCGCGTGGGCTCTGCAGACTTCATCAATGGAGACGACATTGAGCTGACAACCTTCTTTGATCAGGCAGTCGACATCCACCACATCTTTCCTCGCAGCTACTGCGAGAAGCAGGAATATCCTCGACAAAAGTGGAATTCAGTCGTGAACAAGGCCCCGTTGACCGCCAGGACCAACCGCATCATCGGTGGAAAGGCGCCGAGCTACTACCTAAGCAAGATCGAGGAAGACGGGGGCATGGGCAGCGGTCGCCTCAACACCATCCTGGCCACCCACCTCATCAGCCCGACGCTCCTGCGCGGGGATGACTTTGACCAGTTCATTCGAGATCGCGCTCGCCAAATCCTCGACCGGATCGAAGGCGCGATGGGCAAGTCAGTGGTTGGCCGGGACGCGGACGATGTGATTGCGGCCTTTGGGGGAAGCCTGGTGGGTGCGGGCCTTGGCTCCACACCACTCGATGAGGACACGACGGGGGAAGAGGCGTGAGGGAAGGGAGAACATCGAGCTGGGGATCACGTCCGTGCGGGAGGTGGTTCAGGCGAAGCGCCACAAGCGAACCATCCAGCGCAAGGATCTCGATGCGCTCCGGGGGTCGCTCTATCGATTCAACGCCGTTCGCGGCACCATCATCACCACGTCACGCTTCTCAAAAGGCACGCAAGAGGCCGCCTTCGCGGGCGGCACGGCGCCCATCACGTTGATCGACGGCGACAAGCTGATCGATCTCCTCATCGAGCACGGCATTGGCGTTCGCAAGAAGACGTTGGAGATCCTTGAGGTCGAGCCCGGGGACTTCGGTGCCATCGAGGAAGACGGTGGGGAAGACGGCGGCTGTTAACTTCAGCGCCCCCTCAACCCGCGCCTGAGCCGAAAGCTGTTAACTGCGCTCTCGGTTCTCTCCCGAGAGCGTGACCCGAAGATCACTGGGAGAGCGCTTCTCGCCCTCGAATCCAGCCTCGGGTGTTCTCTGGCCTGTGCGGACGGCGCCTCGACGATCACGGATCGATCCCCAGAATCCCTTGTAGAAACGGGGCGTACGGACGTTTTGTGATGAGGGGCTGCGCGTAGGAGGCTGTTAAAGAGAAACCCCCAGGCTTTCGCCTGGGGGTTCCAAATGGCTCCCGCTCGCAGACTTGAACTGCGGACCCTCTGATTAACAGTCAGATGCTCTAACCAGCTGAGCTAAGCGGGAATGCGACTCGATGTCTATCGCGACTCCCGCTGGCGTCAAGGAATGGCGATCCGGCGACGGCTAAAGAGCGGGACAGCGACCAGCAAGGGCAGCAGCCACGGGGCCCGCGCGGGCGACGCTGAGCAGCCACAGCCGCCGTCGTCCTTGCCCCCGTCAGCGGTGTCATCTCCCCCTCCTTCCGCCTCGCCGGTGTCCTCCGGCGTCGGGTCATCGGGCGAGGTCTCGTCACCGCCGGTGCCCACACGGTCGGCGCAGGTCTGCTCCGCCCCGTTGGCGCAGTCCACGGCAGCCTGCTCGCGGTTCAAGATCTGCAAGACATACGCCCCTGCACCAAAGCCCAGCATGGGCGTGGGCCCGGCGTAGGCACCGGTCTCGGGGTCCATCAGCTCGGGGATCTGGAAGTTGTTCAGGTAGGCCTGCATGGTCACCCAGTCCTCGATGGCCGAGGCCTTGTCCACCTGACAGTTCCTCCGGTAAAGCTCGGCCATGCGAAGGTCCATCACGATCCACTCGGCCTCGTCGTACAGGTCACCATCATCGTTGCGCTTGAACCCCTTGCCGTGCGCCACCTTGAGCGCCGACTCCCAGGCGGCAATCGTTCGGTCCGCGTCGTCGGTCTGAGCCGACAAGATGCCCATGTTGAAGGCCTCCACAGCGGCCAGGTCCAGAGCCTCCTCCGCGGGCTCATCGGCGTTGCCCAACAGCCCCCACTCCTCGTCCATCAGCACATCGCACACCCCGTCGATGAGGGTCTCTGAAGCCGCCAGGTAGCGGTCTTGCTCGGTGGCGGAGACGTGATGGCTGTGGATGTCTCGAAGTCCGCTCGCCGCCATGATGCTCGTGTAGGCAAACTGCTTCTGGTTGCCGTTCCAGTGCCGCTCCCAGATGCTCGAGTCTGCCTGAATGAGGCCGTTGTCGTCGATGGCATTCACCAGGGGATTGGCCACGGCCGCCCACAGGTCGACCATGTCCGTTACGGCCGGGTCGGCCCCCGCATCGATGGTCTCGGCCATGGCCCACAGGGTGAGGCCAAAGTTGTCGAGCTCGATGTTGGGCCCCGTGCCGTCATCGTCGGTCCACTCCGAGCCATCGCCGTAGGTGCGGCAGACGCTCAGTCCATAGTCGCTCCCCACCTCGTCGACGTAGCCACCGGCCTTGTCCTGCAGCGTGAAGCGAATGGCGGCCTCGGCCTCCTCCCACTTGCCGGCCCGGGCCAGCGCCACCGCCGCGTAGGCTTGGTCGCGAATCCAGGTGATGTTCCACGCGTGGTCAAACTCAGGGTGAGGGGCGGTCACCGGCAGCGAGGCCGGAATCTGGCCGTAGGCATCGCCCTCCTCGGTCACTTGGGCCATCTTCAAGAAGGCCAGGCTCTGCTTGAACACCGCGTACTCGTTGTCCGAGATGCTCGCCGGTCGGGGCACGCCCAGGTGGTAGGTGTTCCAGAAGCCGCCCTCCTTGTTGACCCAGTATTGGGTATCCATGCCCTCAATCCACGCATCGCGCTTGGTCGCGAGGTCACCGGGCTCGCCGCCGCTGAAGAACATGCCGGTCACGTCGATCCAGGCGGTTGACTCTCCAGGGATGGTCACCTCCCACTCAAAGCCACCCACTTGATCGTTGTTCTCCCAGGGCTCGGATGCTGTTCCGCAGCGTCCGTCGAAGGCCCCCACGCTGCCGAAGGTCCCGTCGCAGGTGTAGCTGCGAGTGGGCGTCGTGGTGTGAAACCACATGCCGAGCCCTGTGGTGCTGCCCACCTCGACCAGGTCGGTACCGTTCGACCAGATGGCCTCGTTTCCGTTCATCGCCCCGTCGTGGTCATCGCCCACGTGAACATTGTGGAGGCTATTCACCGTGATGACCTTCTCGGCCTCGGAGAGGTTCTCGATCTTCAGCATGTGGACGTAGCCGGGGTGGCCGAGGTCCATGGGGGTCCAGGCCCACTCGCTCACCCGCATCGTGGCGTCGTCACGACGGACAATGCTCATCACGCCCGAGCCCGGAAAGTGGTATCCGTAGCCCAGGTTCTCGGTGAGCCAGATGCCGTCGATGCCAAAATAGGCGTCGTAGAGCAGGTCACGCACCGGGTCGGCGTCAGCACTCTGCTGTTGGTAGACCCGATCATAGAACGCGTCGATTACGCTGTTGAACGGATCCTGGCCGTTGAAGACGAGGACGCCGCGGCCGTTTGCGCTGACGATCTTGTTGTGGGAGCGGCCCGGCGAGGCCGCCAGGGCAGAGGCAAGAAACAGGGATGCAGTCAACATGGCGAGAGTCTAGCCTCTTGACGTCCCTTTGAGCACCGATAGGTGCCATGAATGCTCGATCGCCTCCCGCATCTGATCGCCCCCACGGCGCTGAGTCTGCTGACCGGCTGTGCGGTGATGCACTCGGTGCAGCTGGGCGACATCGATGCCGACGTGGTCCTCAAGGGCAAGCCCTTCGAGATCAGGGTGTCCGAGGTGGGCTTTGATGCGCAGGAGGCGGCGGAGATCGCGGCGGCGATTGCCGAGGTCTCGGGCAAGAGCGGTGACACCTTGAAGGACGTGGGGCAAGTCATCGGGTTGTTTCAGATGGGCCCGAGGACCGGAAAGCCGGTGGTTGACGAGGCGTACTCCGACGCCATCATCCACAGACTTCGGAGAGAGTGTCCGACGGGCCAGATCACAGGGCTGATGATGGTCCGGGAGACGGCGGAGTATCCCGTCGTCAGCGGCGAGATTGTTCGGCTCGTGGGCTACTGTAGAGGAGGATGACGGACATGAAGGCCCTTACCCAAGCGCTGCTGCTGCTCACCCTCGCAGGGTGCGTGCACATGCGCTCACTGTCCACCACCAGCGTGCCGATGGACCGCAGCAAGCCGGTCGAAGCCCAGGGCTATCGCCTCATCATTCTGCTGCTCAACTTCAACAACACGTATGTCGACACGCTCACACAAGACCTCGCCGCACAGTGTCCGGGCGGGCGGGTCGAGGGCATCCTCACCAAGGCTGAGGACATCGTCTACTTTCCCATCATCGCCCACGCCGTGAAGGTGACCGCCAAGGGCTACTGTGTGGAGAGTCCGTGAGGGGGGTGCTTGCGGCAGCGGTCGCGGCGACCATGGGCTGCACCCATGCGCTTCATGTCAATCACACGAGCGACTTCGTGACCTCCGGACCCCTCAGCAGCCATCGGCAAGTGGCCGCCAAGGCGGACCAGCGCGTGTTCCTGGGTTTCGTCGGGCAGACGGACTACGTCGACGAGGCCTTCGGCAAGCTGAAGGCGCAGTGTCCTGCCGGCACGATCACGGGCATTCAGTCGCGCTACAGCACGAGCCACAACTTTCTGTCATGGACCAACACCGTGCTGATGCGAGGCTACTGCGTCGAGTGAGCCCACCCCGCCTTGCGTGAGAGTGCGTAGAGCGGAACACCAACCAGCAGCGCGATGCCGCCCTTCAAGAGGCGGCTCGGGTCGGACTGAGCAAGCAAGGTCAGGCAGAGCGCGACGGTGACCAGCGGGATCACCGGCCCTCCAGGAATCCGAAATCCGTCTCCGGGGCCTCGTCGCTTCCGCAGGACCAGCACGGCGATGCAGGTGGGGATGTACTGTGCAAAGCGGGCCACGACGCCGAGCACCGCCAGCTCCACAAAGGTGCCAGAGAGGCTGAGGCTGCAGGCCAGCAGCCATGTCAGACCGATGGCCATGCGGGGGGCTCCCGTTGCGCTGTCCACGGTGGCCAGCGCGGGCGGGAGGTCTCCCCGCTCGGCCATGGCGAAGAACCGGCGTGGGTTCACCAAGGCCGAGCCGCAGTTGGTGCCGAAGACGCTCAGGCAGATGCCGACTGCGATGAGGGTGCCGCCGGCTGGGCCCATGAAGGCCGCGCTGGCCGCAGCCACCGGGTTGGCGTGGCCAGCAATGCCGTCGAAGGTGCCGACCGCCACGCCAAAGATGCCCATGTAGACAACGGTGACGATGGCCATCACGATGAACAGGGCTCGAGGCACGTTGCGTTGAGGGTTGTCCATCTCGCCCGCGGGCACGACCAAGGTCTCAAAGCCGGCATAGGCGTAGAGGAGCAGCATCGTGGTGTCGGCGAGTCCCGATACGCCTTGAGGAGCGAAGGGTTCAAAGCGCGCCGGCTCGACGAAGAACAGACCCACCGCGATGAATGCCGTGAGGGGCACGAGCTTGGCCACAGTGAAGAACTTCACGATGGC
>CAZKOI010000253.1:0-5473 GCA_964554315.1 uncultured Enterobacterales bacterium
CATCCGCATCTGCGTCCGCATCCGCGTCGGCATCCGCGTCGGCATCCGCATCCGCGTCTGCATCCAGCTCGAAGTCGGGTGTGGTATCCGGCTCGTCCTTGTCCGAACTACAGCCAAAAGCAAAGGCAGCCAACAGTGTGAGGGAACGAAGTGTCATCGGTACTCCTGGGGGTGGGAGAGATGGCGCACCCTACCCACTCTCGGTGGTCCAGATTGTGCCGAGGTTGTGACATCCGACGAATCAACTCTGTGTCTTGCCCTCCGACCAACACCCGCTTAGGTCCGAGGACGCAAACGATGCCCTCTTAGCTCAGTTGGATAGAGCGTGGGATTCCTAATCCCAAGGCCGCAGGTTCGATCCCTGCAGAGGGCACACTTATCCATTCGGGGTGTTGTGTGATCTTGTTCCTCAGCCTCTGGGCATGCAGCTCCTCGCCCACCGCGGATAGCGCTGACGCCGCCCAGGCACAACAACCTGTGCCTTGGTCCGGTGCGCTGGCGTCCCTCGGAGAAGACGCTGGAGACATCCGGCAATGGCGACCCCATCGTGCCATCATGCACCTGCACTCGCCGTGGTCCCACGACGCCTGTGACGGGGAGCCCCTTGTAGACGGGTCGCCGGACTCCTTGTGCCTCCGAGACCTCCGAGAAGCGCTGTGCACGCTTCGCGTGGATGTTGCTTACCTGACCGACCACCCCACCCATGCGGCGGACCAAGACTTCGAGGCCTTGTACCACGCACAGCCAACCGACGAGCTCATTCAGGCTGAGGGCACTACTGTGGCGACCCGGATCACCTGTGACGACGGCCACTCGGTCATGTGGCGTGCGGGGATCGAGGATGACCTGATGCCGCTCGGGCTCACGCGTCACAGCGCTCCGGGAGACCCCGATGCCTCGCACGCGCTCTACGGTCAGGCAACGCCAGAGGCTATCGAAGCGCACAGTGCTGCAGGATCCTTCGTGAGCCTAGCCCATACGGAGGGCAAGTCTGGCGAGGCCATTAATTCACTCGTGGAGGCCGGACTTGATGGCCTCGAGCTTTTCAACCTCCACGCGATGTTTGACCCACGTAAACGGGCCGATGACCTTGGCTTGGACCCGATGGGCTGGATGTCGGACATCGCCCCCTTCACGAGGGACGATAGTACGGGTGAGCCCGATCTCTTCTTCCTCGCCGTGCTTCAGGAGCAGACCCCCAGTATCGAGCGCTGGGACGCGGCCCAAGCGATCAAGCCCGTCGTTGGCTTCGCGGGGACCGATGCGCACCAGAACGTCCTGCCCATTCCCCTCAAGGACGGCGACCGTGGTGACTCCTACCGACGAATGATGCGGTGGTTCTCGAATCACCTCTTGATTGACGCAGCCGACAGTCCACCGACCCCGGAAGCCGCCCAAGACGCTCTGCATGCGGGGCGACTCTACACCGCCTTTGAGGTGCTGGGGACGCCATCGGGCCTCGACTTCCATCTCGCCAGCACCGACGGACCCATCACTGAGATGGGAGGGACCGGATCGGGCCAGGCGCTCATCGTCAGCTGTCCAACGCTCTCTGATGCATCCCCCAAGAATGCATCCGCACCCGAGGTCACCGCAACGGTATTCAAGGACGGTCAACCCTTTGCCCAGGGATGTGGCAAACATCCGGTATCCGAACAAGGATCTTACCGTCTGAGGGTGGACATCGTGCCCCATCACCTGCGAGACTTCTTTGGCGAGTCGCCGGAGACGTGGCTTGTCTCATACCCTTGGGTTTACACCAACCCGATTCGGGTCCAGTGATTTGGAGTTCCCATGCCTCGCCACCTTCTCACCTCGTGCTTCCTCGCTGCCCTCTTCGTGGGCTGTAGCGACTCTGGTGTCGCCAAGGTCAGTGATGTTGACGAGGTGAAGGACCCTGATCTTCCCCCAGCCGAGGAACCCTTCAGCACCGACTGGGGCCAGTGGCTCTCAATGGCCGTAGCGCCAGACGGGAGGCCTGCCATCACCTTCTACGACAGGGCGAGAGGCGGGATTGGTTTCGCGATGGGCGACTTGGCCGATGGCTCGGTGAGCTGGACCTTCGAGGGGGTCGATGGATATCCCGGGGCGAGCGGCCTCGACCCGGGAGATAGGGGGACCTACACATCGCTTGCGTTCACCGCTGATGGCACCGCATGGGCAAGCTATTACGACCAGGGATCTAAGGCTCTCCGCTACGGCAAGCGCCATCCAAAGCTTGGCGCGTGGACCACCGGGATAGCGGACACCGGAGAGGGCGCGTCTAAAGATGCTGGACTGTTCAGTTCCTTGGCCATTGCTGCCGATGGCACACCCGTCATAGCGCACCACGACCGTGCTTCGGGCACCCTTCGACTGGCCCGCTGGACCGGGGCGGAATTCAGCAGCGCAGTGTTCGACCGCGGGACACCGTTCACTGCCGACACCGGCACCGAAGAGGAGGATAGAGACGCCAACGTCGGGCAGTTCGTGAAGCTGCGCATCATCGATGGTGTCGAGTACATGGCCTACTACGATGCGGCCAATGGCGACCTCAAGTTCTCGGCAGGCACATCCATCGACGTGGTCGATAGCGACGGTGACGTCGGACAGTGGCCTGACTTTCAGATCGTTGGCAGCCAGATTCACATCGTCTACCAAGACGGTGGCAACCAGCAGCTGAAGTATGCAGTGGGAACGCCCGGGGCGTGGACGATCTCGGTCATCGACGACAAGCCATACACCGGCGCCGACACGGCGCTCTTCTTCTCGGGAGGCGAGCCGCGGGTGGCCTACTTCGAGGGTCGAGCAAACGACATGAAGCTCGCGAAGATGGCGGGCGGCGCTTGGACCAGTGCAGTCATTGCTTCGGACGGTGCCGTTGGGTTCCACAACGAAGTGGTTGAGATCGACGGGCAGGTCTACGTCGGCTGCTACAACTACACAGCGCGCGATGTCTACTTCGCCAAGGTTGATTGACAGATGCTGGCTCTACTTCTTCTCGGACTTTCAGCCCTCGCCGGCACCCTGAAGGTTCATGTCATCGACGTTGGGCAGGGTGACGCAATCCTGATTGAGTCCCCGGAGCAAAAGCGCGTGCTCATCGATGCAGCAACGGCAGGTGCCAAGGTGGCCGACAAGCTGATTGCCCGAGGTGTCACCCGTCTCGATCTTGCGGTATCCACCCACCCTCACGCGGACCACATCGGTGGAATGGCTGATGTCCTCAAGAAGCTAGAGGTGGGCCGCTACATGGACAACGGGCAGCCCCACACCACGCTTACCTATGCTCGAACCATGGGTCTCGTGGAGAAGAAAGAAGTCGGGTATGTCAATGCCGTGAATGGGCGCACGCTGAACTTGGGTGGTGAGGTCAAGATGACCATTCTTCACCCCGGCAACGTTCCGATGCGAGGCACCCGATCCGATCTCAACAGCAACTCCGTCGTGATTCGTCTCGACCACAAGAACAACTGCTTCTTGT
The DNA here is from genome assembly GCA_964554315.1 of uncultured Enterobacterales bacterium. GTDB lineage: Bacteria > Myxococcota_A > UBA796 > UBA796 > UBA796 > UBA796. The sequence goes on from CAZKOI010000253.1 coordinate 3,464, forward strand.
TCACGGGTGATGCGGAGGCGCCAACCGAGGTCGAGCTCATGCGGCGCGGGATTGAGCCGTGCGATGTGCTCAAGGTTGCCCATCACGGCTCTGAGCACTCTTCACAGGATGCCTTCCTTCGAGCCGTTCAGCCTAAATACGCCGCCATCAGCGCGGGCGTCGACAACCGCTATGGTCACCCTGACCCAGAGGCACTCGGTCGCTTCAAGCGTGCAGAAATCGAGGTCTACCGAACAGACCTGTCCGGCACGATAACGTTCACGAGCGATGGTTCGACCATCAAGGTCACCACCGAGCGAGAGGGTACCGACCCCTTCGCTGGAGCCACGCTCGAAGCGGGCGGTCATCCGGTAGCCATGCACGCCAGCGCTCCGAGCGCCTCACCCGTGGGTTCCACCATCAACATCAACACCGCGGATGCAGCAACTCTGGACCAACTTCCCGGCGTTGGCCCATCCAAGGCCAGCGCAATTGTTGCCTTTAGAGAGGCCAATGGCCCCTTTGCTGCCTGCAGCGACCTCCAGCGCGTCGCGGGTATCGGGCCAAAGACCGTCGAGAAGATTGGACTTGCTTGCACCACGAAGTCATCGGAGGAGAAGAAGTGATTGTTATCGATGCCATTGATGGTGCAGTCGCCCGCCTCGAGATTGAGGGAAGCATGGTGACCGTCTCAGTCGACATGCTCCCAGAGGGCGCCAAAGAAGGCGACATTCTACAGCTTTCACCTAGCGATACCGATGCCTCCGAGATGACTGAAGAGAGCGCTGCCCGACTTGAGCGCTTGCGAAAACGAGACGATGGTGCCAACAATATCGATCTCTAATGAGGTTCTCCATGCGATTTCTTTCTCTAATCTTCGCCGGCATTCTCTGGACGCTCTCCGCTCTGGCGGGTGTCAACGTGAACACCGCCTCGGAGGGTGAACTCACGTCACTACCCGGGATCGGCCCCGCGAAGGCGGCAGCAATCGTGCAGCACCGCACCCAACATGGGCCATTCAAGTCGCTGGCAGACCTTGATGCGGTGTCGGGCATCGGACCCGCCACACTGGCCAACATTACACCCCACGTGATCTTCTCGAAGGAGGGCGCTCCAGATGCTGCGCCTGGAAAGAGCGAGGGTGCCGCTAAACCTGACGCACAAGCCACCGCTAGTCCGGGTGCCGTGAACATCAACGCTGCGGATGCTGCGACGCTGCAGACGCTGCCGGGCATAGGGCCTTCAAAGGCCACGGCTATCGTCGCAGACCGAACTGCGAATGGACCGTTCGCGACCTGCAGCGACCTTCAGAGGGTGCGCGGTGTTGGGGCGGCGACAGTGTCGGGCTTAGCACAGCTCTGCACCACAAAGTAGCGCCGTCAAGAGAATCGCTTCAGTGCCTGGCTGACCAGACCCGAGACATCCGCTGGGGTCGTAGAAGCGACACCCGATACCGCACTCAGAGAATCGGCGCGGTCGGTCGCACCGGGCACGCGAAGCGGGCTCGAAGCAGGGCGCCCCTTCTTACAAAGGGCATCAACCTCTGCCTGCGGGAGACGCCGAACGTCACCGATGGTCTTGGCGTACATGGCAATACGAGCCTGATGCTCAACCAGCTCCAAACGGAGGAAAGCCTGCTCAAAACTGCCTCCGACTGCCAGGAGCCCGTGTCGCTCCAAGAGCAACACATCGGCCCGCGAGAGCGCCTCACCTATCGCCGAGGAGAGCGCGGGATCGCCAGGTCGATGGTAGGGCACCATCGGAATCTCGGGTCCGAGGCTCACCACAGGCTCGGCCATCATTGGATGAGGAATCGGCTCTCCGACAACTGCAAACGCGCAACTCACAGGCGGATGGGCGTGAATGACCACCGAAATGTCGGGACGGCCCTCGTAAGCCGCACGATGCAGCTGAAGCTCCGAGAATGCGCGCCTCGAGCCCTCAACGACCTTGTTCTCACCGTCGACAACGATCAGCCAGCCAGGCTGTACATCCCCCTTGCTCACCGCCGTAGGTGTACAGAGCAGATGG
>CAZKOI010000254.1:0-5448 GCA_964554315.1 uncultured Enterobacterales bacterium
ACCGGGCAGGCGACCCGAAAAAGACCGTTCCGAGCCTCAAAGTACACGCGCCAGCCGATGTTGACGCCTTTCTCGATGATGCCCTTCAGCGCTTGGGAACGACCAGTGTTCTCCAGCGGGAAGAGGATGACGGGGTGGTTCGAGGTATCTACCAGCTCCCACGAGATGCACAGACTGAAATCATCGCACAGCGGCTTCGCGGCCTAGCCGATGAGGCTGGACTAGAGCTCTACGCCACGCCGGTAGATGGGTTGGATCTTGAGATTCGAGCTTATGCTGGACCTGATCTGAGACAACAACTGTTGCTAGTCCCCGATCTGCCTGCCCCTCCCTCGCTGAGCGGTTCCGTGAGAAACCCAGACCGGCCAATGGTTTCGGTGATTGTCACCAACGTGGGGAAGGCCTCCGTGGATTCCTTCTTGAACCTTGATGTACCGATTACCCTGGCTATCGAACCCTACACGCCCTTCGCTCTTCGCACAGCTCGTATCGCCGCGAGCAAGTGGCACGAGGTGCTTGCGCATGTGCCAAAGAGCATGACACCGCAGGAGGCCCAGCGTGCCGTCCCCCTGGCCACTGGAATCTGGTTCGACGGCACACCTGTAGCCCCGCTCGGCACACATGACGTTGTCGTTGTCCCTGCCGACGAAGTCAGCGGCGCGAGGCCACCTGCAGGTACACGAGTCCTCGCTGCACAGCGCAGCGACCGAAGAGATGCCACATCGACCCTGCGACGTTGTCTTCACATCGCGGTCCGTATGGGGCGAGCGGCTATGGTCATCGATGCTGCCGACCCGGGCCTGCCCGATGTCTTGGCTTGGGCAAAAGACGCCCACAAACAGGGCTATCGAGTCGTAATGGCCAGCGAAGCAGCCAGGTTCCATGAACTGCGCGGCCCGGAATAATAGTCAGAGCACAGACGCTGTGGTTTCGGCCTGACCCCGATAGAACCTCGCCAGCTCCCGGAAAGCTCTGAGCACGACTTTTGGCTGTGCGCCCGTCTGAATACCCGCCGTCCGAGCAAAGTGAGACACTGGCACCTGCTTAATGGTGTAGCCCCGCCTTCTCGCGCGAAGCAAAATCTCAGCGTTGACGAAAGCCCCGTCTGAGTCGATTGGAAGACCGTCCAGCACAACACGTCGAAACAGCTTGAAGGCGCAGTTGACATCCTCGACATCTAGGCCAAATGCACCGTACAACGCCAACCCCCATGCGGCTGCATTGGCACGCCGCATCCATGGGTCCTGCCGTGGACTCCTGTATCCTGCAACGATGTCGAACTCGCCAATCCATGGCAGCAGTCGATCAATCTCACGTGCATCGAACTGTAGATCGGCATCGGTGAAGAACACTAGGTCCATCGATGCAGCCCGAAACCCCGTCCTAAGTGCGGCACCGTATCCTAAATTAGAGCCATGGCGCACCAGTCGCACGCCGGGATCAAACATTCCCTCCACTTGTTCACGGGTGTCGTCCGTCGAGCCATCGTCCACGACCACAACTTCCCAATCACTAATCAGCCTCGCCGACACCAATGCAGCGAGAGCGGCCGACGCCTGCTGCACAGCGGCCACGATATTCTCGCCCTCATTAAAAGCTGGCAGAACGAAGCTTAGCGAAGACAACACTAATCCTGCCTAGATGGAGACGCCGAAACTGAACGCCTTGTTAAAGTTCGAATCCGCGTCCAACGGGGCGACGGTGTCTCCATTGGGACCCGAGGCTTTGAAGTAGTAAAACATCGAACTCGTGGAGACCTCAGGGCCCGCGATTGAACCACTGTAGTTCAATCCATCCTGGGTGTTGAGTTGAATCGGCGTACGGTAATCACTGTCCGTTGCCGTCTTGTAGTACATCCAGACCCCTATCAGCGATGCGTCCTCACAGCCCTCCGTGGGATCGGCGACCACTTCTGCCTCGATCAACACCGCTACGCCTCCCTGCTGAGAATCACGAAACTCTTCGTGGGATACCTTGGGCAGGCCTTCACAAACTACCCCCCCGGTGTCGACGTCATCGCCGCCACCAACGTGCGATGTACCTCCACCACATGCAACCAGCAATGCCACCGCGCTGATGTACTTACTCATAGTATGTCTCCTTCTAGGCAATAACCTTGCCCACCAAATCGTAATCCGAAGCTCGCTCGATTCGTACTTTTCTTATCTGTCCAGGTGCGATGTCGTCGGGTGGTGCATCCAGGTACACGACACCGTCTACATCCGGGGCTTGGGTCTCCAACCGTCCTATGGTGACCCACTCATGCTCGTCAGAGGCGCCGTCAATCAGCACGTCGAATGTTTGACCTACGAGCGCCTCCATTCGCTCCCGACTGATCTCCGCTTGCGTCTCCATCAAGATTCGTTGCCGCTCAAGTTTCACGTCTTCCGGCACCTGATGCGGTAACTCAGCCGCATCCGTCCCATCCTCCTGGAAGTAGGTGAAAACGCCGACTCGCTCGAACCGCTGGGCCTTTACAAAATCAACGAGCTCAGCGAAGTCGTTCTCTGTTTCTCCGGGAAAACCAACGATGAACGTCGTACGAATCGAGATACCCGGAACGGCAGCACGGACCCTGTCGAGTATCCTTTCCTGACCAGCCCGAGTGACTCCCCTGCGCATGGCCTTCAGCATGGGGCCCGATGCATGCTGGAGCGGCATATCTAGGTAGCTACAGACTTTTGACTCCTCCCGAATCGCATCCAACAAGCTATCGGGCAGTCCGATTGGGTATGCGTAATGGAGGCGAATCCAGTCAAGGCCTTCCACCTGCGCGAGCGCACGAAGGAGTTTGCCGAGGTCTGTTCCATCAGCCATGTCTCTTCCGTACGCCGTAGAGTCTTGGCTCACTAAATTAATCTCGCGCACGCCCTCGCTCACCAAACGTTGTGCTTCTGACACCAACGAGGCAATCGACCTGCTCCGCATCTTCCCTCGCAAGGTCGGGATGATGCAAAATGCACACCTGTGGTTGCAGCCTTCACTGATCTTCAACCAAGCGGAATGCCCTTTCCACGAGTTTACTCGAGGTGCAAACTCGTCATGAATGTACATCGGCACATCCACGTGGGTCTTGGGAGCCTGCGAGTCCTTGGCTAGAATGACCTCATCGATTCTGTGGTACTCGCCGGTACCAAGAAAGTGGTCGACCTCGGGCAGCTCGTCCTCTAGCGCGCTTCCGAATCGTTGAACCATACAACCGGTAACGATCAGCTTCTCACAGTTCCCGGAATGCTTGTACCCCGCCATCTCCAGGACTGTATCGATGCTCTCTTCCGTAGCAGGCTGAATGAAGCTGCAGGTGTTTACGACGATGACATCCGCTTCATCTGGGCTATCCACGAGCGTGCAATCCGCTCCGCGAATCTTCCCAATCATCACCTCGGAGTCCACACGATTTTTTGGACACCCCAAGCTCACTAGGTGGACACGCTCTGCCATCTGTCTTCCTATGGACCGTCAGTGTTTAGGACCTGAGCACCATCTGGGACCTTGAAGACAAACTCCGAGTCTTCGAGGGGTACGTTGGTCTTCACCATGTTGAATGCCAGTTCCACTTCGTTGCCAAAGGCATCAATCATGAGCACCTCGCTAACCATGAAGGTCTTCTTCATGAGGCGGAGCTTAAGGCTCTGAAAGCTCGCTTCTTGCCGAGGCTTTAGACCCAGTAACACAGTGTTCGGCCGACCCTCCGCGGGAAGAAGTTCGACGTCGAAAATTTCGCTTAGACGGTCAAGATCGTCAAGAAGTTGCGCCATGCCGCTGCTGGCGCCGCCTACTCCGCTCGAAACAATCACCTGGTTGTCCGCCGCGGACCAAACCCACATGGTCTCGCCGTTTGTCACGAACTCTTGTCCGCCTGGCTGGGTAAAGAGCCACCGCATCTTTTTAGGACGTTTCAGCCGAACCTTACCTCGCTGTTTTGTCTCGGTGCCCATCGCCTTAGACCTCGTCACCTGCACGAAGTCCGCCTTGAGGGTCTGGACCTCTTTGTAGGCATTCTCGACACCCGCGATGATAGTTTCGACCTCCCCCGCCGCATGAGCGGGAAGAACGAAAACACTCCATAAAGCGGCAAACATCAAAGCAAACATAGCGCCTCTCCTACCGTCACCCGTACCAGGCAGCAATTCTCAAGGGGTGACGATTCGGTATCAGCAACGACCGTCCCAAGGTGAATATTCTTCTTCCCTGCCCCTATCCCGTCTGACCGACAAGAACCTCACGCGGCCGCGCTCCATCCGCGGCCCCGATGACACCTTCTTGCTCCATGATGTCAATGATTCTGGCAGCGCGGTTGTAGCCAATCTTGAATTTTCGCTGGATCATCGAAGAGCTGGCCTTGCCGGTCTCGCACACGAACGCCACTGCCTCATCATAGAGTTCATCGTACTCCTCCTCGTCGATGACTCGGCCAGTGCCATCGTCCACCGAGATTTGAGCTTCGTACACCGGCTGTGCCTGGGCTCGAACGAAATCAGTGACCCCGTTGACTTCATCATCAGAGACAAATGCTCCGTGGAGACGCTCGAGGCTGGAGACTCCGGGCGGGAGAAACAGCATGTCGCCCTTGCCAAGAAGTGCCTCTGCACCATTCTGATCGAGGATCGTTCGGCCATCAATCTTTGTGCGAACCTGAAAAGCGATTCGGCTCGGCATATTCGCCTTGATGAGTCCCGTAATCACGTTGACTGAAGGTCTCTGGGTCGCGACGATCAGGTGGATTCCGGCCGCACGAGCCTTCTGTGCAATACGAATGATTGACTCCTCGACGTCCTTACCGGCAACCATCATCAGGTCTGCCAACTCATCGATTACAATCACGAGATAGGGCATCCTCTTGGGAGGCGGCAGTGGCTCGCTCGCCGGCCAGTCTGGTGGTGCATACTCCCGCGCCTTGGCCGGGGTCCAATTCTTCATCTCACGCTCAACCTTGGCGTTGTAGTTGGCGATGTTGCGGACTTTCCACTGGGAGAGAAGCTTGTAGCGATGGTCCATCTCGGTGCAGGCCCACTTCAGCGCAGCGCTCGCGAGCTTAGGATCCGTGACTACAGGGTGGAGGAGATGAGGGATGTCCCGGTACATCTCAAACTCCAGCATCTTGGGATCAACCAAGATGAGCCGAAGCTCCTCGGGGGTGCGTGTGTAGAGCAGGCTCAGGAGCATGGTGTTCACACCTACAGACTTTCCCGAACCTGTCGTACCGCCAACCAGGAGGTGTGGCATCTTGGCGAGGTCGGCGACGCGCGGTCGGCCGTCGACGGACTTACCAAGCGCCATTGGTAGCGCTCCCGTCTGGTTACGGAATGCCTCTGACGCGAGCATGTCTCTAATCCAGACCGTCTGTCGGCTCTCGTTCGGAATCTCAATTCCAACCACCCCTTTGCCGGGAATAGGAGCGATGATTCTCACGCGAAGTGCCTTCAAAGCCATAGCGATGTCGTCCTG
>CAZKOI010000255.1:0-5445 GCA_964554315.1 uncultured Enterobacterales bacterium
GAAGGCCATGACCCGCTGGGCTGGGCTGGCCAGTGTACGCATCAGCTCGCCGAGCTCTCGAGGTCCGGACTGAAGCCGACGAATCATCCAATCGGCCACTTCCTCCATCGACACTGTCTGCCGCTCTACGGCGTGCACCGGAGGGGCCGCTGCAGAGCGCTGCAGTACCTCATAGAAGACCTCGAGCAGGCCCATTGCATCGACGCCCGGATCGATGGGACGCTCACTCTCAGGCGTCTCCATGATTGGACGGCCAAAGACATCGCGGTTGAGCCAAGGGCGTTCCGCCAATCGCTCGCTGGCCTCCTTGTAGCGCTCGTACTCCAGCAGTCGCGCCGCCAGCGCCTCTCGCAGTGCCACCGGATCTTCTTCCTCTTCCTCAGCCTCAAACAGCGCGGTTCGAGGGAACATCTCACGGCTCTTGATGAGGCACAGGGTGGCGGCAATGACCAAAAAGTCGCCGGCCGTATCGAGAGCCATCGACTCCATGAGCGATACCTGGGCGAGGTAGGCGTCTGTGATCGGTGCGATTGGAACGGTGCGGACGTCCACGCCGTGCTGGCGCACTAAGAACAGCAGAAGCTCAAGCGGTCCATCGAATTCATCGGTATGAATCGCACCAGTGTTGGCGTCGCAGGCGAGCAAGGTCATGGCCGAGGAGAGAGGCGAGGAGAGTGTGTTGCGCAGGGTGGGATGGATTGCGCAGACAAGGCAGGAGGGACCTCTACGATATCGAGCGCGATCCTGCGTCGCAAGAGCCCCAGCGGCCTTTTTCGGCTTTGTCACAAATTTAGTTAGAACGCTGGTTTTCAGAGTCGGTCGGTAATCTATTGACGCGTAAACAAATGAAGATTGATGGCGTTGATCACGCATCGATCAAAAGCGTAGATTCAAGGCGGGTTAGGGGGGGTTGCCGAGAGGCGCGCCAACTCGGTATGCTGGGGAAATCATGGGTGAAGCAATCCACAAAACACGGCAGGGAATGCCCGCCTGGCCAACCCTACTTGGCGTCCAGGGGTTGGTAATTTTTGGCCTGGCGGTCGGCTTTGTCTCGGCGACAGGGGCGCGTGAGGTGGAGGTCTCCGAGGTTGAACAGAGGCTCCTAGCGATAGACGTGCCCCGAGCAGAGGCTGCGCTCAAGGCGGCTCTCGGCCAACAGGAGATGGGCAAGGCTCTGAAAGATTCGGACATCCTGAGAGCGACGAGCTTTCTCGCGCTCTCTGGCCAGGCTGCGGGTCTGTCCGTCGATGACGTGACCTTCGAGCCCGTTGCGGTTGATGCTAACGGAGCAGAGGCGGTGGAGGCGGTTATCGACTTGTCCGGAGACATCTATGACTTGCCTATCTTCGTCGATGGCGCGCATCGTCAACGAGCGATGGGGGCGCTGCAGACGCTTGCGTTTGACGTCAAACCCGGCGGACAAGCGCGGGGGCGTGTCCGATTTCGCTACCACCGTCCTCAGTTCTTGGAGACGGAATGGATCGGTCCGCGGCTAGCCCTCGCTGCACCGGGCGTGGCTCATGCGACTCCGGCCCTCGAGGCCGCTGCCTCGCTCATCGCTTGGCGAGCGTTCAACCAGGGAGAGCCCGATCGAACCCAGAGAGCCATGCAGGCCAGAGCTCGAGCCGCCAGAGAGCTGCCACCGAACCTAGTGGACCTTCGGGCAAGCGGCGGTCGCTTTGTATGGGACGCCGAGGCCGGCATCGTCATCCGGTAGCGTCCGTTTGGGGGCACGCCAGGGTTGCTTCAAGGGTTACAGCTGACGACAGTCGGTGGGAACGTGTCCGAGCACCCCGAGTTGTAGTCGTCTTCCCCGCATGCTTCGAGCATTGCCGAGGCACACTCATCATCCATGCATGAAGGCTCTCCGTTGCACACGGCAGGGATCGGCTCGCAGGTCGAGGTGGTCTCCTCGCCGAAGGTCATCACACAATACTGGGCCGCGCTACAGGGGCAGTCTTCGTCACTCGCGTAGTTCTCGGAGTCTGCTGCCTTCCCGCCGCAGGCCACCAAGACTACCGAGGCGCATAGCGCAGAGGCGAGGCGCAGACTCATAGGTGAAAACGACGCAGGCGCGCCACTTGGTCCATCCGTTCCTCAGCGACCTTGTTTGAGGCCTCCGTGGTGGTGATTCCCTGTGCCTTCGCCTTGTTTATGACCCGCTTCACCGTATCGAAGATGAGCGATGCATCCGACATGGCTTTCTCTTCAGGGAACCCCTTGAGCTCCGCGTAGACGTGAATCAGACCCCCGGCGTTGATGACATAGTCAGGTGCGTACGTGATGCCTGCTTCCTCAACACGCGCGCCATCAACCTCTTCATTGTCGAGCTGGTTGTTGGCCCCGCCCGCGATGATAGGCGCGCGAATCTTGGGGATGGTTCGCGCATTGAGAGTGCCTCCGATGGCACAAGGCGCAATGACATCACACTCGGTGCCGTAGAAGTCTTCTTCCTCCACGACCGTCCCGCCGAACTCGTCCATCACGCGCTTGAGCTTTCGCTCGGAGATGTCGGTGAACAGGAGCTTCGCTCCCTCGTTGTGGGCGTAGCGAGCGAGGTGGTAGCCAACATTGCCGACACCTTGAATCGCGATGGTGCGTCCGCGGACCTCGGGGCTCCCATAGACCACCTCGAGGCAAGCTCTCACGCCCTGGTACACACCCCAGGCCGTGACAGGAGAGGGGTCGCCGAGACCACCTTGGTATGAGCCTGACCCCATGACCCACTCCGTCTCCCGACTGATCGCATTCATGTCCTCGACCGTGGTGTTCATGTCTTCTGCGGTGATGTAGCGCCCATTCAGGCTCTCCACGAAGCGACCAAAGGTCCGAAAGAGGGCCTCCGACTTGATGGAGGGATCGCCCATGATGATGGCCTTGCCGCCGCCGAGGTCCAGTCCCGCGACAGCCGCTTTGTAGGTCATTCCACGGCTCAGGCGAAGCACATCTCGCAGGGCGTCTGTCTCGCTGGCGTAGTTGTAGAGCCGAAGGCCGCCCAGGGCCGGACCGAGGGTAGTGTCGTGAATGGCGATGATGGCGCGAAGGCCGACATCGTCGTTGCGACAAAAGACAACCTGCTCGTGGCCAAGCATAGACATATCGGAAAAAGTGCTCATGGTGACTCCCACTGAGCGTGATCTATCCAGTTCAAACATGACAAGCATCGAATGGGCCATGAGTGGACACAAGAAACTAGTAAAACACAGTTCCTAAGCCAATACTCAGCTTGCATGTTTGGCGTTAACCTTGGACCCGAATCTCCGTCGCGTCCTCAACCTCGACCCCATATTTTGTCATCAGCTTCTTGAAGTTCGGTCGAAGCATTCCGGAAAGCTCAGCCGCCTTGGTGATGTTCCCTTCGCTCTCCCGCAGTCGCTGGAGGAGGTACTGCACCGTGAACTTCCGCACGATGCTCTCCTTGGCATCCTGATAACTCTGGCCATGTTGGAACAGGGCGGCCGATGAGGTCGGTTCGGGGGATGCTGCGGACCTCTCGTCGGCAGTCGAATGGAGTCGGACAACGTTGCTTGAGCCTTCCTCAAAGAGGTCCGGCGTAAGGTCCTCGGACTCGCACAACACCATTGCGCGCTGAATGGCATGCTCAAGCTCTCGTACGTTGCTGCCAGCCCAATCCATTGACTCGAGCATGGCAATCGTCGCAGGGTGAATGCGTCGGACATCCTTCGAGAACTCTTGCTTGTACTTGTCGAGGAAGTAATGCGCGAGGAGCGGGATGTCTTCACGTCGTTCTCGCAGGGGCGGCACTCGAACCTCGACCACGCGGAGCCGGTAAAAGAGGTCCTCGCGAAATGCCTTCTCGGAGATAGCGACCCGAAGGTCCCGGTTGGTGGCCGCTAAAACCCGACAATTGATGGCAATTGGCTGCGTACCACCGATGCGCTGGACCTCTCGTTCTTGAAGAACGCGGAGGAGCTTCGCCTGCATGGTCATCGGCATCTCACCAATCTCATCGAGAAAGATGGTGCCTTCATTGGCGGTCTCGAAGAGACCCTTCTTTCGCTGCGATGCCTGGGAGTGGCCGCCCTTCTCGAAGCCAAACAGCTCGCTCTCGAGCAGGTCGGCTGGGATCGCCGCACAGTTTATGGCGACCCACGGGCCGTGCTTTCGACTGCTGGCCGTGTGTATTGCCCGGGCCACGCGCTCCTTTCCAACGCCGCTCTCACCCATGATGAGCACGGGCACGGGCGTGGGGGAGACCTGGCGAATAAGTGCACCGAGGTCCCTCATGGCCGGACTGGTTCCGATCAATTGCTCGATGGCCTCGCCGCTTCGCAGCCGTGACAAGCGGGCCTTTTCTGCCTTGAGCTTGTGAAGCTCCAGGGCCTTGTTGATCACCTGAAAGAAACGATGCCAGTCGCTGATGGGCTTCTCGTAGTAGTCGCAGGCCCCGGCTCGCATCACGTGGAAGGAACTCTCAGGCGAACCCATCTCGGTCAGGGCCACGATCTCCGTCTTGGGAGAGGCTTCGTGAATTCGCTGAATGGGAACAGTTCCCTCTTCGCGTCCAAGCGGACAGTCCACGAGAGCGAGGTCCACCCGGTGTTGCTCAAGGAGAGCGAGTGCATCGGGAAGTGTCGATGCTTCGTGCACGCTGAAGCCCTGACGAGAGAGCAGCCGTCCCAGGGATCGACGGACCGCTACTTCGTCGTCGACAACGAGTAAGGTGGGACCATCGTTGGTTTCTGCGTCAGGCATGCAATCTCGGGTGGTGTCCGTTGATCGGACGGCGACGCCTGTGTGATGAGGGCATCGGGTGCCAGTATCATCGCATGGATGCGCGGCTCAATCCATGGACACGTCAAGAAATCTGATCGGATTCCGCCGTCGTTGGTGCGCTCTCGATGGGTCGCAACGGAGGAAACCCGGGGCGTCGGAGGTAGGTTGAAAAGAACCCATCACAGCTCCCGCTCAGCGCACAGAATCGGCAGACTTCGCCCTTGTGAAACCGCACTACATCAGGGAAGAACGTCAGCGCATCCTGCATCTGGTGGTCTGCATCCACGTAGTATCGGTTGCTCGTACGCCCAAGGCGATGGGCATCCTCTCCCAGGTGGCAGGCCGGTAGCCCCTTGATCTGAACGTTCACCCCCGCTTGGTCGAGGGCGGACATCACGGGGCGAAGCACTGCCATCACGCGGGTCGGGTTCGGGGCGGACGTCGCCTCATTGCCGTTGATGGGGAAAGGATAGGTGAAGGTCATGGTTTCTGGTGCAGCCTTTGCCAGCGGGCGGACTGAACGCCTCAACGCCGGCAGAGCATTCGCAGTGAGAACGGTGTTCGCGGCAACCTTTAGGCCGCCGCCGCGGGCGCTCGTGATGAAGTCACATACCTGGATTAGCTCACCGGATTCGGGTTGGACGGGGGTCACGAGGGTGTCGACCAAGCCAGCAAACCGAGAAGGGGTAACGGTCTGAAGGTCTTCAC
>CAZKOI010000256.1:0-5443 GCA_964554315.1 uncultured Enterobacterales bacterium
CATTCCCCGGTGACTCCGTATACCAAGGGCCGGCAAAGATGGGCGCTGTGCTCAGCGCCGGCGCCGGGTTGTTTGCCTTCGTCTTGGCTCGTATCTTTGGGATCAAGCCACAGAAGGAAGCCGCCTAGTGCGCTGGGCCGCCATCGCCGGCCCGTTGAGTTTTTGGGCAACTTGGACAACTTGGCAGGGGCCACCATCCCAGGCGGCTCCGCGTGTGCCTACGCCGATGGCTCGGCCACCTACGGCCGAACAGATCCTAGAGCAAGAAGCCATCGCTCGTGACCTCACCGCCCGCATCCAGCAAGCGATATCAGGTGGACTCGAGGTAACGGTCTACGACCTACTCCATGCAGAGCTACCACAGCTCGGAGACCCCATCCCCGACAATCCACTCGTTCCCGGGATTGGCCACATTATCGAAGACTGCGACGAGACTGCTGCGCCGGCGGAACCAGACTGGGTTTTCTGTCCCGCGACAGGGATTCTAAGACCCGGTCAGCCCTCGTAAGGGAACCGATAGACGGACCGAACCCGCCACTCGCCGTCGGGCAGCCCCACCGGTCTGTCATCGACGCTGACAATGGGCGATTCGTCAACACCCTTCGCGGTCGCAATCCCGAAGACCCAAACCGGACTGTCCGGCCCGATGGATGCGAAGGTACTCCATACCGCCACGCCGCCAGCGGGACCATCAGCTGCCTCGGAACCAAGGACCGCCTCCACTTCGGGATGAAGCGGTCCGATACCGAATCCAATCATGTCTCCTAGCGGCCCCTCTACACCGACTTGGTCACAGGTTGACTGCTCAAGCTCTTCGAGCCCGAACGTCCACCAAACATCGACATCACCATCAGGTATCGATGACACCCTCTGGCTGGCCATGATCGCCATTCTTTGCTGACAGAGGGCGGCCCCCTGGGTGTCCACTACTGTGGCCGTCACTCCGCTCGATGTCTCAAGGATAACCCCTCCTCGGACAACGATGCTGCCCGACATCGCCCAACTCTGGGGCTCAGCCGATGCCTCGGCATCCTCTCCGCTCCCCTCTGTCCAAGCACCCGTGTCGTAGGCGGCCGCACTCGCGACGTCATCTGAAGCGCGCACTGTATCCTTCCGCTCTTGGGACGAACTACAAGCGACGAGCAGCGCGACGAATAGCACGGGTCTCTCGAACAGCTCAACATTCACTTGGTGGCTCTCCCTTGTGCAATGTAGCGCCAAAACTAGCGTGCGTCAGCGTCTGCCCATTCTAGCTCGAGTCCGCCTCGCCCGGTCGCCATTTGGTTGTAGATCGAGGTACGACCGCCAAATGCGCCGAGCAACAGAAATGTCGCCCTGAGGCTCAAACCAGAAGAGTCCGAGGGAATGAAGCGCAATCGCGTTCTCCGAACCAATCTCAGCCGAACGCTCGTACCACCGACCCGCGGAGACACGCTGCTTTGCACGCTCAAGGGCATGGGCGATCATCACCCCGATGATGGGATCTTCTAGGTCGGCAATGGCCACCATCTGCTCCGCTTCGATGGGTGTTTTCTGCTGCAGGATGATTCCCGCTCGTGCCCGCCCCACCAAAATCTCCGTCATCGGATCGGAGATACCTCCCCAGACATCGACCACCTGCTGAAGCATCGGAGTGGACTTCTCAGACCCAAGCTCGAAGAGCGCCATGCCTCGGACATAGGCGGCCAGGGTTCCATCCACACCCTCCAACTCTCCGATGGCCACCTTCGGGCGACCCTCCGCTAGCGTGACCCACGCGGACAGCGCCGATGTTCGGTTATCTCGCCACGCATCTACGCTCTGTCGCGCTGTCTCTAGCCGATCGAGGGCGATCAAGGTTTGAATCATGCCCCTCCTACAGGCGAAGTCCCATGGACTTGATCCCAAGCATCGATCGAGATCGTCGAGAGCACCCAAAACCTTGTTGGACCGCAGCCGCTTCGAGGCCGAGAAGAACAGGTACTTTGGGTGGGACGGGTCGAGCAACAGCGCCGCCGACCAAGACTCTTCCGCCATCGTGTGCTCGCCTTGCTCCTCAAGCAGTCGGGCTCGCTCCGCATGAAGGGCAGCCTCTTGCCTAGGTGCGACCGGTCCAGGGAGAGTCTCCATCACGTCCGCAAGCTGAGCCAGCGCTTCGTCTACCGAGAATTCGTCCCACCCTTCTCTAAAGCGGACCACCTGAACGAACGCACTGGATGGATGATCGGCCAAGAGGTGCTCTCGAAGAGGGAGTGCGCGCTCAGCGTTGTCGACGGCTGCATAGAGCGAGGCTCGAGACAGCCGCTCCAACACGGATGCGGTCGGCGCAAGGCCGCCAAGACGCTCAAGCACCTCCATCGACTCCTTCTCCGTCCTCAACTTTAGTGCCAACTGAGTGGCCAGCACTCGCTGGAGAGGCTCGTCAAGCGGCATCTTGTCCACGAGTATTCTCGCTCGAGTGAGGTTGCCCATCGCGAGACTCAGTGTCGCGTCGACGAGTTGAACTTCCTCTGTCGGTGCTCGTGCTGTCCTGGCAAGCGAGAGTCCTTCCTGGACCGCCAGTAAGCGCTCTGCATCGCCGGTATAGCGGCGCCAAAGCTCGACCTGAACCAACGCCAACTCCACATGCCTGACGGCTAAAGGCGCTCGCTTGAGTGCGATCTGCCCGCTTAGCTTTGCTTCGAGCTCCTGAAGCGCCCGGAAGTCTTCCGCAACGATGGTCCGGTGGGTCTCCTCAATGATTTGGCCCGCAGCAATCCAATGAAGAACATTCACCACGACCCATGCACACACGGCGATGAGGCCGAGGACAGCCGCAAGGCTCACGGCCACTTGACGCGTCCGTGACTGAGGCGTCTTGCTCTGAGCGATTGCATCATCCGTATCGGCATCTTTCTCAACGAGTGCCACCAGCGAAGCAGACTTCGGGACCCGCACCATCTCCGGAACCTTGTTTCGGTTCTGAACCTGTACGCGTTTTCGCTCTCGGCTCGCGCGATGGGGCGCAGCAACTGGCTCGCGTCGCGTCATGACGATTAGATCTTTGTCTTCCTCCTCGAGGTAAGTGTCATCATCCGGAGCAAGCCCTCCGCCGAGTTGCACCGATGAGTCCACGGCTCTCGTCGGACTCGGTTTGTGGATTCGCCCGCTCACCTCCGACAGCGAGAGCTGACCGTCTCTCTGGATGACCTCCATGATCTTCGTGTCGCCACCCTCTGTGCCCGAGGTCGCCTCCGTGTCGGTGATCTCCAGCCCGTCCGTGCATCCGTCCTCGTCCACGATGAGCGAAGACATGGTGACCTCGTCAGCGGTGACCTCGGTGGTCTCCGCCGGCGCCTCATTCCTTCTGAACAGAGAGGGAAACGCTCGACGGCGCTTCTCCACACCCTGCTCCTCGACGACTTCTGAGTCGCCGGCAAAGGCGGTTACCTCGACCGGTCCCAAGCCGTCAGTATGCTCAAGTATCCCCCACTCTGGCGCGGCCGATGGCATCGAAAGCCGCTCCAGCAATGCATCGGTTGAGACCTGTGGGTTGTCAAACTCCCCACGAAGTGCCCAGAGCAGATCACTGACGCGGTCACTCTTGCCCCCATCTCGCACCAGGCGCTCGAGCAGACTCTCTGCGCGTACCCACATGGAGACCGCCATGTAGGTCTCCGCGAGCGCCAACACCTCGGCAGCCGTCCCTTCTTGCTCGATGGCCTGAGCATTACTAGGCGGACCGTTCGGTTCGCCTTCGGCAGCGACCTTGAGCTCGGAAAAGCGGCGTCTCTCTGCGCTGGATGCTCGGCCTACCGCCACCCTGTCGAGCACCTTGGAAGCCTTGCTTGGCCAGCCGCGGTCCACGAACATCTGGGCCGTCAGAAGCTGGACTTCTACGGAGCTAGGATCGGCCGTGGCGGCCTCCCTTAAGCGGACCCACGCACGATCCATCAGGCGCAGATCGATGAGGGCACGCGCCTGCGCAAGCCTCGCCGTCTGGCTGACGGTGCCATGCTCAAGCCAGCGCTCAACGAGCTGAATGACCCCCTTCGAGTCTCGCCTCTCGACCAGTGCGCGCAGGATCTGAGAGAACCTGAACGCCGATGGCTCGTTACCATCCATCAACCTGTACACCACCTCTACAGCCCTATGCTAACACCGCCCCAACAGCGCGCGCGCTGCTGGGGCGGTGTCTTGGGGGTGCAGACGCTCGAGCGACGCGGGCCGCTACTGGCCGATACCTTGCTTCTTGGCCTCTTCCGTCAGCTTCGGCACCACTTCAAAGATGTCGCCTACGATGCCATAGGTCGCATGCTGGAAGATGGGCGCCTCGGGGTTTTTGTTGATGGCAACAATGACCCGACTCGTTCGCATGCCTGCGAGGTGCTGGATGGCACCCGAGATGGCGCAGGCCACATACAGGCTCGGATTGACCACCTTACCCGTTTGCCCTACCTGCTCAGTGTGCGGCGCATATCCCGCGTCAACCGCTGCACGACTTGCTCCCACTGTTGCTCCAAGCGCCTCGCCAAGCGGGCGAATCAAGCTGTCGAAGTTCTCAGAGGAATCCACTGGGCGTCCACCTGATACGATCCGGTCCGCCTCTGTGAGATCGATGATCTCGCTCTTTGGCTCCTCGACCCCAACCACTTTCGCCGCCAGGTCAGCCGGAGAGAGGCTTACGCTGAGGGCCGTAACCTCCGCCGATCCTCCACATGGAGCCGAACCCGGGAACGAGTTGGGGCGCACCGTGTACAGGCCCACATTCGAGGATATCCTCACGTCAGCAAACGCCTTCCCTGCGTACATCGGGCGCCGTGCAATCAGTGCCCCACCCTCGACCTTGAGGTCGGTGCAGTCACTCGCCATACCCGCCCCAAGTCGAGCAGCGAGGCGCGGGAACGACTCTCGAGTCTGCGAACAGGCGGACCCCAACACTACGGCTGGCTGTGATGCCGCAATCGCCGCTTCAAGTGCCGCTACCCTTGCACCCGTTGATCCCGAGGCAAAGTCTGCACCGTCGGCAACGTAGACGGTGGTCGCTCCGTACTCCCCGAGGTCGGCAGCATCACCCGAGCCCACAACGACAGCGCTTACGCCACCCCCAAGGTCGGCAGCGAGCGCTCGGGCCTTGCTCAGAAGCTCGTACGCGGTCTTCTTCGGCGCACCGTTATCGTGTTCACAGACAACTAGAATTCCAGATCCCATGGTGTCCCTCCTTAGAGCACTTTTGCTTCGTCACGAAGCAGGGTGATGAGCTCCGACACGACTGCGTCCGTGTCTCCCTCGAGAATCCGACCCGGCGGCCGAGCTGGAGGAGAGCCCCAGTTAACCAGGCTGACAGCCGATGCGGCTGTTCCCACGGTCGCGGGGTCCAGCCCCAACGACGACGCATCCAGGACTTCAATGGGCTTGCGCTTGGCCATCATGATCCCAGGGAGCGTGGGGTACCTTGGTGTATTCAGGCCCTTGTCGGCCGTGA
>CAZKOI010000257.1:0-5441 GCA_964554315.1 uncultured Enterobacterales bacterium
CACCTCGACCTCCGGTGCCGTCTCCGGCTCCGGTACGACCGGGGGTGGTGGCGGTGGTGGCGGCGGAGCGGCCGCCACGGGTGCCGCCTGTGGCGCTGGCGCTGGCGCTGCGATCGGAGCATCGTCGCTGCCTCCCGACAACACCGCCGTGAGCAGAATGGCAGCTGCGAGTACACCGATACCGCCGAAGATCATCTTCTTGGGAATCGGTACCTCTTGGCTCGCGCTGGACCCTACATCCCACGAGTCATCGCTAAACGCGTCTGCGGCGTCGCCGAAACCGACGTCATCTGAGAACCCAGCGTCGCTGCCAAAGCCGAGATCATCGTCAAGCCCTGAATCTTCCGAGAACCCGCTGAGGCCCGCCTGCGCTTCGTCCGCGTTGTCACCGAAGAAACCTTCTTCGTCAGCAAATCCAATGCCCTCAGACTGCGCCCCACCGGCCTCTGGGACGTCCGTGGAGGCGGCAGAGAAGCGAGGCTCAGGTACCTCGAGCGTGTCCACGCTTCGCGGTTCGGGCACATCGACGGCGACAGATGCCGCTTTCGGCACTTCGAAGAGTTCCGTGGGATCCGTCGCAGCGGTGGCATTTTCGTCACGGCTCCTGGCCCTCGCATCGGGCACGTCAAAGATGTCCGTTGCGCCCTCATCCGTCGGAACAGACGCTGCTTCGGGGATATCAAACGCGTCTCCCGGCTCGTCAATCTCGGTTGCGTCCGTCTCGAAGTTGTCGCCAAACCAAGAATCCTCGAGACTCGCGGCTTCGTTCGAGGCGGCGGTAGGCCACTCATGAGGCTCGGACAAGTCGGTTGGCAGGTCTGGTAGGTCTGCTGCGGCGGAGGCCTGCGGCGCCTCGACCGCAATCGCTGCCGAGTCCCCGATCGGGAGACCTTCCCCGACTGGCTCATCGATGAGCGTCTCGGCGTCCGCGAACTCTTGCGGCTCTACGAGGTCCGTCGCCTGATCTGCAGGGTCAGGAACCTCGACGCGTGCCTGCACGATCGGTCGGATCGGGGGAGGCGTTTTCGAAGGTGTTGCGGCCAATGGCGGAGGATTGGCCGGTCCCGCACCCGCGCCGGCACCGGCCATCGGCACCGCTGCTGGCTCCGCCACGGAGAGCATGTCCGCCACACTGGGGCGACCGAACATACCGCGCCGCTGTCGGCGACCTCCTCCTCCCGCCGCCTTAGCAGGCGCACTGGGCTCCGGCTCAGCGGACGCTGGTCCTGGAACAGCAGTGGGGTCCGGTGTACCGCTCATGGCCACCAGCGGCGTCCCATCTGAAAAACAGAAGTCGACCTTGTCGTCAAAGGTCTCTTGGCAGGACGGGCATTGCTTCATCAGGCCTCACTATCGAACGGCATTGCCGCCGCGCCGAATCGGATGGAAGTATAGCGGAACAAGTCGTCCCCGGATCAATCACCTTCGAAAATAACGCCAGAGCTTTGGGGCTACTGGTCTCCGTAAACCCGCCGAAGGTGACGGGAAATGACCAATCGCTGGACCTGATTGGTTCCCTCCACGATTTGCATCACCTTTGCATCACGCATGTAGCGCTCGACCGGGTACTCGCGCGTGTAGCCGTACCCGCCCAGGACCTGCACCGCATCCGTCGCCACGTGAATGGCAGTGTCAGTCGCCACACACTTCGCCATCGCCGCGATGTGGCTGTAGGGCTTTCCGGCATCCCGCAGACTGGCTGCCTTGTGGACCAAGAGCCGAGAGGACTCGATCTTGCACGCCATGTCGGCGAGCATAAAGCCCACGCCCTGAAAGTCGATAATTGGTTTGTTGAACTGCTTGCGCTGGCAGGCATATGCGGCAGCGGTATCGAGCGCAGCTTGCGCGATACCGACGGAGATGGCGCCGATAGTGATCCGTCCGGAGTCCAGAGCACTCATCGCTACCTTGAAGCCGTCGCCCTCTTGCCCGAGGAGGTTGTCCGCGGGAATGACCAAATCCTTCATGATCACCTCGACGGTCGGCGACGCACGAAGGCCCATCTTTTCCTCTTTCTTTCCAAACTCAAGCCCTGGGGTGTCGCCGGGAACAAGGAATGCACTGACGCCCTTAGGTCCACTGCCTCCCGTCCGTGCCATCACGACGTAAAGATCCGCGACGCCGCCATGGGTAATCCAGAATTTGGTGCCATTGAGCCGGTAGTGGTCGCCCTCGCGAACCGCCGTGCTCTGTAAGCTGGCCGCGTCGGATCCGGAGTCGGGCTCAGAGAGCGCAAACGCTCCTATCGTCTCCCCGGCCACGAGACTTGGTAAGAAGGCGTCCTTCTGCGCTTGTGTACCAAACGTCGCCAGGATGACCTGTGGCAGTCCTGTCACCGCGACGCTTACGCCGTAGCTCGCGCTGACCCGCGCAATCTCCTCAAGCGTAATGGCGTACTCGCTGTAGCCAAGGCCAAGCCCCCCGAACTCCTCGGGCGACTGGACACCGCAGAGGCCCGCCTCTCCAAGAGCATGGAGATACTCTGGCCGAAAGGTCTCGGACTCATCATCGTCCTTTAAGGTTTGCCCGAGAATGGCCGCTGCTGCCTCTGCTGCAGCCGCCTTCAGCGCGTCTTGTTCTTCGCTCAACTCAAACATAAGAGCCCCTTCATGTTCTCTCGCTCTAACGTCTCCGCCAAGACGGTGCAGGAGGCCTCTGAAGGCTCAGGCGTTCGTCCCCTGCACGGCCAGTGCTTCAGCAAAGCGTTCTGCCTTTCCGGTTGCCATCTCACCCAGGGTGAGGTCGTCCGTAAATCGGGTGTTTAGCCGCACGACCTGCGCGTCCGTGAAGTCGGCACCCATGACGTCAAGCACCTCTCGAATCTTGGCACCACGGGTATCGATCGTCCGAAGCTCGATGCGAATAAGGCTATGTTCTTCGCCTGCAGGCTCCACGCCAACGGAGACTATGTTCGGTCGAATATCAACCTCCCGCATCGGCGGACCCCGCCGACGCGCCTTTCGCTTGGTTCGCCGCTCGACAATGACCTGATCGCGGACCAGGAGGCCGCTCACCACTGGCTCCCACTTCTCCGGCGGACCATCAACGATCACGACGTAGTCCATACCGTCCACCGCACTCATTAGGGAGGGCGCCTTGAGGTCTACCTCGGTGACACCGTAGACCCTGAATCCCTCGGGTACTGTCTCCTGGAGGCGTTCCAGCAGCTCGTCGGTGTCGATCCGCTCGTTCAGCGTGATGTCCATGTACTCACCAAGGCTCGCTTCAGCGACCGGACGCGCAGACGAGAAGGCGACCTTGGGGTGAGGATGGAACCCCTGCGAATAGACTAGTGGGACCTCCGCTCTGCGCAGCGTTCTTAGCCAAGCATTCATGGTTTCAAGGTGGCTGAGGTACCGCGCTCCACCCAAGATACCGGTTCGGAGAATGAGGCGCTGTACCGGTGGCGCTTCTGGCGGGCGGACGGGGGGAAGCCCAGGACGAGAGGGCTTGAGGCCCATTTCCACAGGCGGAGCCGGGCGTACCCAGTCACGCTCCGACTTCCGGCCCTCGATGCTGTTTCGGAGCATGTGAGCACACAGGGGACGCTCGTGATCGATCACCCCGCACCGGTGGCACTTGGAGTGCCTGCAGTCTTCCGCATGCTTCAGCTGCTGGGCCCTCTCCCAGTCCTCCACAAACCATTCCTTCGAGACAAGGATATCAATGTGATCCCATGGGAGGCGCTCGCCCACCTCGCGCGCCCGAAGCGCATCCTCGACATCGAAGCCGACCCGCTCAATGGCCTCCTGCCACTTGGCGAGGCTTCGATGCTCATCCCAAGCGTCGAACCTACAGCCAAGACGCCAGGCCATCTCGATGAGGTCGGCTGCGCGGCGATCGGTGCGTGAGACCAGCCCCTCCAACCACGTCTCGGCTGGGTCATGCCGTCCAAACTTCACGCCATTCACCCGCTGGAAGCGGTTCAACAGGATTCCCTGGCGGCGCTTGGTCTCTTCAAGGGACAGCTGCTGTGCCCACTGAAAGGGCGTGAATGGCTTGGGCACGAAGGTGGACACCCCCGTGTTGACCTTTGCCTTCGGGTTCCACTCGCGGCCCACACCAAGTGTCCGAAGCGTGAGGTCCGCGATGGCCTCAATGTCGTCATCCCGTTCCGTCGGGAGGCCGATCATAAAGTAGAGCTTGACGTGATCCCAGCCGCGCTTGAAGGCCTCGCTGCTCATGTTCAGTAGATCTTCGTCCGGAATCCACTTGTTTATCACCGCCCGAAGACGCGGAGACGCGGCTTCCGGCGCGAAGGTAAGGCCTGTTCGGCGGATACCTGCCACCATGTCGGCAAGCTCGACAGAGAATGAGTCCAGTCGGAGAGACGGCAGCGACACACCAATCCGCTCAGGCGCCGCGCGTCGGACGACGCTGTCAACCATCTGCCGAACGTTGCTGTAGTCGCATGTCGAGAGCGAGACGAGCGAGACCTCTTCGTACCCAGTCGTCTTGAGCGTCCGGTCCATCAGGTCGCCGATGTTCTCCATGGTCCGCTCACGAACCGGTCTCGTGGTCATTCCCGCCTGGCAGAACCGGCAGCCCTGGGTACAGCCCCGCAATACCTCCAGTGAAATCCGATCGTGGACTTGCTGGGTGAAAGGAACAATGTAGTTCACCGGGAAGGTCGCCCCGTTCAGGTCTTTGGCAATGCGCTTGCGGATCTTCGGACCATCAACGGGCGGCAAGATCCGTCCGTCCGGGAGCGTCTCCATGGCGTAGCGCGCGGGGACGTAGACCCCTTCGACTTCCGCCAGCGCGTCGAGTCTCGCCTCGCGCCCCTTCACCTCGTCCAGCAACCGCGCAATCTCGATGACTACATCCTCGCCGTCTCCGATGACGAAGAAGTCCATGAACGGTGCAAGAGGCTCCGGATTGAACACCGCCGGCCCTCCCGCGAAGGTCAAGGGGTCAGACTCACGCCGGTCTTTGGTTCGGAGCGGCATGCCAGCGAGGTCAATGAGGTTGAGTATGTTGGTGAAAGTCAGCTCGGACTGAAGGGTGAAGCCGATGCCGTCAAACTGATCAAGGCTGTCTCGGCTCTCCAGGGCGAAGGCCGGCAAGTCACGCTCTCGAAGGAGCGCTTCCATATCCACCCCGGGTGCGTAGACTCGCTCTGCACCAACCCCCTCCAAGCCATTGAGTACCGCGTACAAGATGTGCAGCCCCAGGTTGCCCAATCCCAGGTCGTAGAGGTCCGGAAATGCAAGCGCAATCCGAACCCGTGCATCGGGCTTGTGGACGGCGTTCACCTCAGTGCCAAGGTAACGACTCGGCTTCTCCACCTTGGGGAGCAGCTCTGCTTCAAGAATGTTGGACAGGTTCATGGGCGTGCGGATAGCCCAGATGAAGCGAGCATCCAAGACAGACTGCGATTAATGTCACGGCGGTGTCGCAAAGGAACATGGGCAAGGATGAGCCGACGGAGGCTGCTAATT
>CAZKOI010000258.1:0-5428 GCA_964554315.1 uncultured Enterobacterales bacterium
GAATGGTCCGACCTCTGCTGATCCGTGCGATAAAGATGCCCACAAAGGGGGTCCAAGCCACCCACCAAACCAGGTAGGTGAGCGTCCAGCCGGCTTGCCACTCCGGACTGGCGCCGAAAGGGTTCGGTAGGACCAGCAGCTTGGGCAAGGCCTGAAGATAGATCATCGCATTGCTGAGCACACTCTCCGCGACGGTCCAAAACCCAACCATCGCCATCGCGAGTCCCATGAGCAGGACGGCCGCACCCATGTTGAGGTAGCTGAGTAGCTTGATCCCCTTGTCCAGCCCGGTCGCCGAGGACGCCATGTAGGCCACGAAGAGGAGCACCAATATGCTGGCGTCGATCAGCATACTCTCTGCAGGCCAGCTGAAGAGCCAGGTCAGTCCCGCATGAACCTGCATGGTGCCCATTGCCATTGAGCCGGCGACACCAAACGCCACCGCAACCATGCCGAGCTGGTCAGCAGCATGACCGAACACGCGCCCCCACAAACCCGAGAATGTACTTCGGATAGGGGTGCTGGGGAGCGTCTGAGCCTGCCTGTTGAAGGCAAAGTGCGCAAGAACCAGCGCGCCCATCCCGTAGATCGCCCAGGCATGGAGCCCCCAGTGGTAGTGAGTAATCAAGACGGCCTGCGCCGGGCCTGTCGCCAGACCGGGAGGGGCATAAAGATGAGTCAGGGGCTCCGCGACCGCCCATGCCACCAGGCCTGTGCCCATGCCGGCGGCAAAGAGCATGCTGAGCCAAGCGATGGTGGAGAATTCAGGCTCGCTGGAGCCGAGCCGGTGGCGGCCGGTCGGGAGCACACCAAGTCCGACAAACAACACCAGGAGCAATGAGCTCACCCAGACGATGGCATCACCGGCATAGACCAAGGCAGAACCTGTGAAGGCCCTCAGTGCCGTCTGCACTTGGTCAGGGAACACCAGGCCCAGCACTGAGGCGCCCACACACAGGGTGAGAGGGAGCCCCATAGAGCGAGCTTCGCCGGCGTGGAAGGATGAATTGACTTTAGGCCGTTCTACGGACGAGATGACGCCTCCACAACAATGTTGGATGCCACGACGCGACCGCTTTCTCCCCAAAGGGGGGGGCCACACCGCAGTGAGAATGCGAGGCACTCAATCAAGAAGAGAGCGCCCCCATGTTCTACCATACGAAGACAGAGAACCCGGACAGCCTTGAGACTCCTTACCCCCATCTGCTTGCCTCTCATCCCGGTGCTGCTCGCCATCGGAGGCTGCTCCGAGAAAGACTCCGCGCCCGTGGCCGAGGACACGAAGCGCCGGTGCAACGGGCACAGCGCGCTGTGCGACCGGCCCCTGAACCAGGTCACGCTGCCGACCACGCACAATGCCATGTCCAACGCGGATGCGGGATGGTTCGCTCCAAATCAGAACCACAACATTTCCGCCCAGCTTGAAGACGGCATCCGAGGTCTGATGCTGGACACCCATGACTGGGAGGGAGACGCGTACCTCTGCCACACCTACTGCGAGCTCGGTGCGCAGCCCCTGCTGGAGGGGCTCGGCGAGATCAAGGCCTTCATGAGTGCCCACCCCAACGAGGTCTTGGTGATCATCTTCCAGGACGCGCTCTCGGTGGAGAGGATGGTCGAGGCACTCGAAGAAAGCGGCCTCGCGAGCCTTGCCTGGACGTACGACGGGACCTTCCCCACCTTGGGGGAGTTGATCGATGCCGGCACCCCCTTGGTGATCTCCGCCGAGTCAGGAGCGCCTCCGCCCGCCTGGTACCACCACGCCTGGGGTCTCATTCAAGACACGCCGTACAGCTTTGCCTCAGCCGAGGAGTTCAGCTGCAGTGAACACCGAGGCGAGCCCTCTAGCCCGCTGTTCTTGGTGAACCACTGGCTCAGTACGCCGCTCCCTACCGAAGAGGGGGCAGCCGAGGTCAACCGTGAGGACATCCTCTTAGCCCGGGCTGAGGCCTGTACAGAGGCAAGAGGACGCCCCATCAACCTCCTCGGCGTCGACTTCTACGATCATGGCGATCTGTTCGAGGTGGTCGACATCCTGAACGGCGTCAACTGAGCAGAGATGCCGTTTGTGCGGTACTCTGGTGCCGACGGAGGCCCCATGCACGCTCAACTTCTTGCCCTCTCCTTTGCGGCGTACATGCTCGGGTGTACGACCGAAAAGCTCGACACCGCTGACTCTGTGTCACTGGAATGCGCCCCAGGACGGCACTACGAAGACGGTGCTTGCGTCCCCGACGAAACGGACGATGGCGACCTCGATGCCGACAGCGACGCCGACGCCGACGCGGATGCGGACGCCGATAGCGACGCGGATGCCGATGCCGACGCGGATGCGGACGCCGATAGCGACGCGGATACCGACGCAGACGCAGACGCGGATGCCGACGCAGACGCAGACGCGGATGCCGACGCCGACGCGGATGCCGACGCCGACGGTGGTGCCGACCCGGTTGCTGGAGAGTCATGCGGTGACGGCTACGTCTACGACTGCAACCTCGACTGCAGGATCTTCAGCCCCACCTGGATTGGTGACGGCGACTGCGACGATGGCTCCGGCGTGCTCGATCTCGACTGCGCCGCTTTCGCGTACGACGACGGCGATTGCGATGAGCCCGCCGACCCGGTCATTGGCGAGGCGTGCGGCGATGGCTTCATATACGACTGCAACCTCGAGTGCTCTGTCTTCGACCCTGACTGGGTGGGCGACGGTTACTGCGATGACGGAACACTGCTGCTCGACCTCGACTGCGCGACCTTTGACTACGACGCCGGTGACTGTGCCGAGACAGGCGATGACGCCGATGCCGATGCCGATGCCGACGGAGGCTCGGGCTCGATCGGTGGATGTGTGCTGGGCGGTGTCTGCTACGATGGCATCGCCTACGGCGAGTGCATGGGCTTTGGCGGCACCGATTGGTACGCCGAGGGCTGCCCCTGATCGACTCTGCGAATAACGCCGAGACTCAAGCCCAGTGGCTCAGCGCGCTGCGCTCCGTCATGACACGTCCAGGACTGATCGGCGGCCTGCCGGGCGGACCTGAGCCCCTGATGAACGAGGACGACCCTAGGCTAGACCGGCTCCTGACTCACACCACCTTGAGATGGTCTGAATTCGCTCAGATGCTGCCGAAGCGCAAGCTTGGCCTCGCCTTCGAGGCGATCGTGGCATGGGGCATGGTGCACGGCCTGGGCTGGACCCTCCTCGAGCGGGACCTCCAGGTCTTCGAAGAGCGCCGCACCATCGGTGCCCTCGATCTGGTCGTCCGAGACTGCGTCGGCCAGATTGTACACTGGGAGCTTGCCTACAAGCTCTACCTCCAGGAAGGGACGGAGACCGACTGGAGCGCCTGGCTCGGCCCAGCAGGGCGCGACCGCCTCAGCCTCAAGCTCACCCACATGATCCACCATCAGGTGCCTCTATCGACTCATCCGCAGGCTACGGCTGCGCTCCGAGCCGCGGGCATTCCGACCCCCGTCAGGCGGCGACTTCTACTTCAGGGCACGCTCTTCAGTCGCTGGGATGCATCTCCTTCTCGAGCACGCTCGGCCGTCGCTCCGGCGGAAGGACGATGGCTCAGACACTCCGAGATTCCGGCGTACCTCGACCGCTTTCCGGGCGGCGAATGGGTGCCTCGAGCCAAGCCGCTGTGGATAGGCCCAGCGCCCTCCGAGTCCGCAGGGTGGTGCGACTCGGACCTTCCGCGACGTGCGAGACCCCAAGATTCTCAGCTCTTTAGTCACCGCCACAACGACTCGGAAGTCCTCGTCTTCATCGTCCCTGAGCAATGGGGGAGATACGGCTAGGACGTGGGATGGTTGGCAAACCCGCAGGGCGTGTGCTCGTCCTCTGACCGCGTTGCGTCTTGCTCGCATGCGGTAGGATAGATCCGTCGGACGACCTGGTCGGGAGGCTCTATGCTGACGCTGCTACTGCTCTGGACACAGCTTTCGAGCGCGCAGATGCCCGCGGCGATCTCGCTCACGGCGCAGGATGTGGAGACGTTGCGTCGCCGCGAGCCCGTTGTCCGCGACTCCGGCCAAGGCCTCGCCATCGGCATCATCGACGTCAACGCTTCGGTCAACGCCCTTTGGACCGAAGTGGTCAACATCGAACCCCGAGTTCAAGAGGTTGGGCCGTCTACACTCTGCCGCATCAACCAGAAGTCTCACGACCGCATGAATGTCACCTGGGGGGCCGGCATGCTCGGCATGTCAGTGACCTTTCACCTCAATTACACCATTGACCACGAAAACCGACTCCTCAGCTTTGATCTCGACAAGACCAAGGAGAATGACATTGCTCATTCCCAGGGTTCTTATCAGGTCCTTTCCACACCGGAGGGGAGCCGCTTGATCTACCGCTCGAGCGCAGATCCCCAGTCGAGCATGCCGGGTTGGATGCGCTCGATGCTGACGGGAAAGCCCTTGCGTGACCAACTCTACGGCATCCGTCAGCGTGCTGAGGCTCACCCGCGCTGAAGCAGGCCCTCCATGACCGAGCGGGCCTCGCCGTGAAGCGCGGCGATCTGCTCGTCTTCGCGAGAGGGATCATGAAGCGGAGGCACAATGGGTGGCGCCACAAAGTGTGTCAACGCGATTGGCCGGGGAATGGGGGTTCCACGCCGTCCCTTGGCTAAGGGCACCGGAACCTTGAACCGTCGATACAGCGTATCGGTGAGTCGGCTCTTGCGCACCGTGTAGATGTCATCGGCGGCCGGACAAGCAATGAGAATGAGCGGTACCTGGGCCCTCAGCGCCAGGCGACAGAAGCCCATGCGCCCTTCCCAGCGGACCGTCCTCGCCTCCTCGCTCGGACGGATCGACTCCCACATGCCGCCGGGAGAGACAAACAGCATGCGTCCCGCCTTGAGCAGCTCGTAGCCGGCCTTGGGTGAAGCCGGGTAGATGCCGGACTGACTGGCTAGGGTGCCCAAGAAGGGGGTCTTAAAGATGAGGTCATCCCCGAGAGCGGTCGGCAGCCGACCCGTCGCCTCGTAGGCGGCGATTCCGAACAAGAAGCCATCATACGTGGCCAGCGTGTGGTGGATGACGAGCAGGGCGGCTCCGCTCCGAGGAATGTACTCCATGCCCTCCACCCGATGCCGATGGTAGCGACGAATGGGCGCCAGCACACGGGCCCAGCCGTCGACCACCTGCGGAGATATCGGCTCAGAAGCATTCATGGGGAAGTCGATAACTCAGTGATCGGCTGCGCACGGGGATATTCCCCTGTACTGTGGAGGAAGCCGAGGTGACCCCATGCTCCGATTGATGCTACTGGCCCTTCTCGTGGGCTGTTCCGACGACTCAAAAGATACAGGAACTTCCGTACCGGTTGATGCGGATGCCGATGCCGACGCCGACGCCGATGCCGACGCCGACGCCGATGCGGACGCCGATGCGGACGCCGACGCCGATGCGGACGCCG
>CAZKOI010000259.1:0-5410 GCA_964554315.1 uncultured Enterobacterales bacterium
GGCCAAAACCTGATGGGCTAGAGCCCCCTGGACTCGCTACGGCGAGAACAGGGGGCTCTCTGGTTGTTGCGTCTGCTCATCAGGGAGAGGACTCCCCGTCAGTGCCTCAAGGAATGCCACGAGGTCTTGAACCTCATCGTCACTCAGAGACAGGTTGTTCAGCAGGTCCTCCCGATGGCCAAACTGGGCGGTCTCGGTCACGGTGCCGTAGTGGTCGATTGTGGCCTCAAGTGTGTCGAACTGGCCCCCATGCATGTAGGGTGGGTGCAAGGCAACGTCGCGCAGTGTAGGCACCTTGAACTGTCCAGCCTGTTCGCCTGTGGTGGCCAAGTTGGCGAGCTTGATGGCACCGGCTTCCGGGTCATCGCTGAACTCACCGTCACCGCGGAATGGGCTATCCCAGAGATCGATGATGCCGTCCAGTCGGCCGCGGTCATCGTCAGAGAGCCAGTCACGCGCCGCCAATCCCACGTTGGCAAATTCTCGATTGGTGAAGTTTGGACCAGCGTGGCAGAAGTGACACTGCGCTTCGCCGATGAACAACCTCAAGCCGCGCTGAGCCGACTGTGAGAGGTGCCCATTATCCGCGTCCCCCTCGACCAAGAGGGACTCTGCAAAGCGATCAAAGGGGCTGTCTCGGCTCACGATGGTCCGTTCGTAGGCCTCTATCGCCTTGCCGACGTTGACCAATACCTCGGTGGCCGCATGCTGATCCTCGGGCGTGAGCTCCGCCCAGGCGAGCTGCTCCTCATGCATGGAGTCACCCGCCACAGGCCGTCCATCGAGGGGCCAGCGGCTAACATCAGGGAAGGAGCCAAAGGTCTCGGTGTAGGCCCGGCGAAGCGTCGTGTCGCCGGCGATGGTGTGGGCCATCCGGAGACGATTTGTGCCCATCTCACGGACGTCCTCGAAGGGAGCGACAGCTTGGCACCACAGCGTGTCGCAGCGGCCATCCCAGAACGACCACCGGCTGTATCCTGCATTCACGATGGTTGGCGTGTGGCGGTCGACCTGATCGATACCTTGGCCGAGCCGAAGTCCGTCGGACCAGCCCAGCTCGGGGATGTGGCATGTCGCGCAGGACACATCACCGCTTGAGGAGAGGCTCTCCTCGAAGAATAGATATTGGCCGAGGTGAGCCGCCCAGGGATCGTCGGCGTAGTCGTTCGTCGGCGATGCCGGGAGGGCGGGGAGAGGCCACATGGTGCGGAGCTGAAGGAGTTCGTCGGATGTGAAGGTCACGCGGGCATCGGCGGATGCGGGTGCATCGAGACCTTCCGACTTACAGCCGATTAAGGCCGACGTCCCCAAGAGGCCTAGCTGCAGCAGGTGATGTCGAACCATGCACGCTCCGCGGGTTCACCGGGAGACTCGATGTTGACGTCGATCCGCCAGTGCCCTGTCATGTGAAAAAGCATCCCATCTACGGTGAAGGTGCCGTCGCCGTTGGGGGTCACGATAGGGTCGGTGTTCATCGCGTGGTCATGGGCCGGCATGGACCCCTCCAGGGTCAGCGAGGCCTCATCAGCAGGTCCCTCTTCAGTGGACACCGACACCAACAAGGAGAAGTTCTCGCTCAGCGCGATCGCCTCTGGAGTCGTCTCGTAGGTAACGGTCCAGGTGCCGCCCTCGGTGACGGCCTCGTTGGAGAAATTGGCGTCTGCAGGAATGCCTGAGCCGTGATGATGCGCAGCGGAGTCGTCTCCACCTGAGCCGCAGGCGCAGAGGCCGAAGAGCACGACCCCTCCGATGATGAGTTTCAACATGAGCCTCTCCTCCGGATTCCGCTAGCGCACGCGGCGAGTAACCAGTAGAACGCGGCAGCGCCGCCAGGCCATCCCGAAGCACTGCACCCAGAGGGTTCTGAGCGCTTGGAGGCTGGCGGCGTCTCAAGGGGTAGCTCGGCCCAGTCGGCATCGCCGCACGGCCCATCCGTGTCGACCGGGTCTTGCCAGTTCGCGAGACCGTCGCAGTCGGCGTCGACGTAGCCCTCGGTCTCATCGGGTGCACCATCGCCATCGGCGTCGAGGTCGAGGTAGTTGGGCACTCCGTCACCGTCGAGGTCATCCTGGCCCTCGAGGCGGGTCCTCAGTCCATCACCGTCGTCGTCGTCATCCACACGGTCGGGGATGCCGTCACTATCGGAGTCACTGTCGCGCTCGATCGCATCGGGCACGGCATCATTGTCCGAATCGAGGTCGAGCACATCAAACAGCCCGTCGTCATCGCTGTCGGTCAAGCCCTCCACCGTGTCCGAGAACCCGTCACCATCGCTGTCGGTGTCGAGGTAGTTGGGGACTCCGTCTGCGTCAGCGTCGTCGGCCCCTTCGTCGGAGGTTGCGAGTCCGTCGCCATCGTCATCGTCATCGGTGCGGTTGCTCCATCCGTCGTCGTCGGCATCCTCCGCCGACTCGAGGGCATCGGGGACTCCGTCTCCGTCAGAGTCCAAGTCGAGCCGATCGGG
The DNA here is from genome assembly GCA_964554315.1 of uncultured Enterobacterales bacterium. GTDB lineage: Bacteria > Myxococcota_A > UBA796 > UBA796 > UBA796 > UBA796. Next base: position 2,465 of record CAZKOI010000259.1, read on the forward strand.
TGCACCGTCTCCATCCGAGTCTCCCATGCCCTCGACGGTATCCGAGTGCCCGTCACCATCCGAGTCGAGATCGAGATGGTTCGGTGTACCGTCGTCATCGGCATCGCCGAAGCCCTCCAGCAGCGTGGGTATGCCGTCGTCATCATCATCCGAGTCGACCGCATCGGGGAGTGTGTCGCCATCGGAATCGGAGAGACCCTCGTCGGCGTCGCTGATGCCGTCGTCGTCAGAGTCGAGGTCGACCCTGTCGGGTACGCCGTCCCCATCGGTATCGCTCTCTCCCTCCACGGCATCCGGACGACCGTCGTTGTCCGAGTCCGAGTCGAGGTGGTCGGGCGTACCATCACCGTCCGAGTCGACGGCGCTCTCGACTCGTGTCGAGATGCCATCGTTGTCATCGTCGCTGTCCACTCGATCCGGCATGCCGTCGCCGTCGGTGTCGACATCCCGTTCTTCGAGGTCGGGTAGGCCATCATCATCGCTGTCGGTGTCGATGAAGTCGAACCACCCATCGCCATCGGAGTCGATGTCGAGCTCCAAGGCATCGGGCAAGCCGTCGTTGTCGGAGTCCCCGTCGAGGTGGTTCGGCGTGCCGTCCTCATCGGCATCAGGCAGGGAGGCCTCGCGGTCTCGCCAGTCATAGTCGAGAATCTCAATCCGAGTCAGGATCCCGTCGCCGTCATCGTCGACATCGTGCACATCAGGGGTTCCGTCTTCGTCGGAGTCGATGAGGACGCCGGCGAAGACTTCCTGTCCATCGGCGAGGCCATCGCCGTCGACATCCGGGTCGGTCGGATCGAGACCAAGAAAGACCTCGTCCTCGCTCGAGAGCCCGTCCTCATCCTCATCATCGTCCTCTGCGAAGCCGTTGCAGTCATTGTCGATGCCATCGACTATCTCGGGTGCGCCGCCGTAGACGGTGGGGTTGGTGTCGTCGCAGTCGGTGCCGCCCCACTCTGTCGCGTCGTCACCGTCGGCATCGGCGTCGTAGTCCGAGCGACCGTCGCAGTCGGTGTCGACGCCATCGTAGGGGAGGTCGACAGCAGCAGGGGAGGTGTCGCTGTCGTCATCGTTGCAGTCAAGCCCTCCGCAGCTCAGTGCGTCGTAGCCATCGCCGTCGACATCACAACGGTCGGCACCGTCGCAGTCTTGGTCCACACCATCGTAGGGCACGTCCTCTGCGCCGGGCCAGCATGTCGAGCAGGTGTCGTCACAGTCCGCGCCGCCGCACTCCGGGGCCAGCCACCCGTCGTCATCGGCGTCGCATAGGTCCTCTCCGTCGCAGTCCTGATCAATGCCGTCGTAGGGGATGTCTGTTGCATCCGGGGAGATGAACGGATTGCTGTCGTTGCAGTCCTCGCCCGAGGAGACGAACCCGGGCGGCGCTGAGCAGGCGACGTAGGTGCGGGTCAGTGTCCCGTGCCCGTCGCCATCCCAGTCGCGGTACCACGTAGGCGCGTCCACAGCAGAGGCTTCGTCGGTCTCACCGTCACAGTCGTTGTCGATGCCATCGCACAGCTCAGGCGCACCCGGGAAGGTCTCCCCGTCCACATCGAGGCAGTCGTCGTCATTCGCCACGCGACCGTCCAAGGGTGTGCAGGACAGAACCATGTCGTCCGGATCGCCGAACCCATCCTCGTCTGCATCTCTAAACCAGGCGTCAGCGTCGATGGCCTCCTCGTCGATGATGTCGTCGCAGTCGTTGTCTCGACCATCGCAGGTCTCGTCCCTGCCGGGCCGCACGAAGGTGGCCTCATCGTCGCAGTCGGTGCCGCCGCAACGGAGGGCGTCGTACCCATCAAAGTCAGAGTCGCACGCAGGAAAGGCCAAGGCAACGCTTCGTCCCTCGTCGTCCTCAAGGGCGACCAACCAGTCCTCTGGCCAGTCGGTGAAGGCTCCCCAGGCGGAAGGGCCCCAGTCAGAGAGGTCGGAGTCGGCAAGGGTCCCCCAGAGGGTGGACACGGCATCGGTGGTCACCATGGTGTCTGCCGCCCCGGGGCTTCCTTCGAAGGGGCCCCAGCCATCCAGCGCATCGAGGGCCGCGAAGGAAGCCCCCGTCGAGACCCACAGCCCGAGATCACGGCCGCCAATCCAGTTGAGGATCTTGTTGGTCGACTCAAAGGGTGCGCCTGTCGTGGGCATGTGGCAGCCCGTCGCGAGGCTCGTCACGAGGACATTTCCGGCAACGACCGGACCCCAGGTCGCGCGCGTGTCGATCAGGGCCTCAAGCTGCCCTGATGTTGGGCCTGAGCAGCCGCTGTCGCCAACGACGAGGGCGTCAAAGGTCATGAAGTCGGCTTCGGTAGCCGCTCGCCACTCCTCCTCCGTCCACACCACGACTTCGTCGCCGTAGTCCATCCACTCGGCCTCACCCGAGGTGCTTGGTCCATAAATGAGGAGCCGCAGGTGAGCCGACGCTGGAGATACGAGGGCGAGCACAAAGAGAAGCATGGACCGAACCATAGCCCGTGACTGAGGGGCAGTCAGCGTTTTCTAGGCGCAAGGTCGGCGGTCCTCAGGGTCGTTTTTTGATCACCCAAGCGGTGGCCATCGGACCGGCGCTCGCGCGCCGCCCAGAGGTGTCGTCAGGCCGAGCTTCAGGGAAGGCAGACCAGGGGTGTAAAGTCGGTCCGGGCTCCCGTCTCGAGATTCATCGACATCATGCCTATCGTGACGGGAATCCAGCCTGAGCCGCAGACGTCAGGAAACGCGCCAATGTTGACTACCTGGGGGGCTAGAATGCCCTCCTCGACGCTGGTGCCCTCGGGGTAGGTACCCTCCGCACCGTCTCGAACAAGACCCAGGCAAGTGCGTGCGCTCTCGAGGCGGTCCATCAGTGACCCAGAGGCCAGCCCGCATCCATCCAAGATGCTGCTTACGACGCCTTGCCAGCCGACGCCGACGATGAAGAATTGGTTCAAGCCTGGATTGGTGGAGAAGCCGCTG
>CAZKOI010000260.1:0-3085 GCA_964554315.1 uncultured Enterobacterales bacterium
AGGCACCGAAGGCTTGCACCGCCCGTGACGGGGTCCTGCATAGCAGCCTTCCTAAGCCGCGCCATCTCCGTCTCTTGGTGGCTTATGATTTCCTTAAGCCGCTCTTCGGTGGTTTGTCCCTCGCACTTGGGTGGGTTGTGCTGGACGATGCGAAAGTTGAGCGCGCTCACGATGTACTCCTCGCGTCACTTCTGGAGTCGGAATCCAGGCGATCGATGTTAAGGAGTGTACACAAAAAAAGCCGCTGGAGTGGCCAGCGGCTTTTGAAAAGAGTGCGACCGATTAGGAGACGGCGGCCTTGATCTCGTCGTAGTTTGGCTCGGTTCCGAGGTTCGGTGCGCGCCAATCGTAGGTGATGGTTCCTGACTCATCGACCACGAAAACGGCGCGGTCTGCCGCGACGTAGCCTTCCATGCCGGCAAAGTTATCGAAGGCGATACCGTAGGCGTTTACTGTCGCTCGTGAGTAGTCGCTGAGGATCTTGAAGTTGAGGTCGTTCTTGGACGCGAACTCTCCGTTCGCGAAGGGGGAGTCAACGCAAATGCCGAGGACGGTTGCGCCGAGGTCGTTGAAGTTGCTCAGCGCATCACGAAATGTGCACATTTCCTTGGTGCAGACTCCGGTGAAGGCACCAGGAAAGAATGCCAGCACGACCTTGCCTCCGCGGAGGCCGCTCAGGCTGACGGCCTCGCGGCCGGTGTCGAGGAGGTTGAAATCAGGTGCAGTTTGTCCTACGAGGCTCATGCCTTCTCCTTGGAACGGGTTTGGGGCGTCGTCATAAATCGACGGTGACGGACGCGCACGTCTGTGACGCCGGATTAGCGCTCTTCCGCCACCGCCGCGAAGCGGTCCGCGTGGGATCGCTTTGCTTGAGCGAGGTTGTCAAACCAACTCGCGATCAATGGAAAGCCCTCGTCTCTCGCCGTCTGTGCCATGCGGGGGTAGTCCTGAGCGGCAGCCTGTTGCTCTCCCTTGATCGCGGAAGCGAGGAGCTCGTTGGTCTCACGAATGGGCTCCCCGGTCACCGGATCACCGAGCTCCCGAATGAAGTCAAGGTGACCTTGGACGTGACCGGCATTGCCCTCGGCAATGTCGCGAAACGTGCTCGCAGCTTCGGGTTCGCCCTCGATATCAGCCATCTTCGCAAAGTAGCGATACCGATGGTTGTTCTCGGCCTCGCGAGAGAAGGCGGCGAGGAGGTTGGCGTGAGTCTTCGTGTTCTTCATGTCGCTCATGGCAGGGGACTAACGCGCTCAAATAGGGTGAGGCTATCCCAACAAGGAGTGCCCGCAGACCGCAGGATTCGGTAAACATCAGCCTACTGGCGCTCGCGTGGAAGCCAGCGCCAGGCCTCGACCTTCGTCACTTTCTCGTTGTCACGGCCTGCGCGTAGCATGCGGATTCTTCGGAAGTCCCACGTGTTGTTGATGCGGTAGTCTCTGCTCGTTCGGATGACGCCACCGGTAAATGCAGGGAAGCCGAGCGATTGGAGCGCCTCCCGACGGTACATCGGCTCATTGAGCGCGATGCCGATCATGTAGATGGTTCCGTCCGCTACCCGCACGACTCCCCGGGTGAACTGAATCTCCTGGCCTTGGTTGCCGCCAAGCAGCCGGACGTTTTCTTGCTTTCCCATTTGCTCGAACAGCTCGGTTCGAATGGCGTCCATGCGCTTCCCGCACAAATGGCGAACGTCGATGTCGACGTCGTCGGCTTTTGCGTACACGCGAGCTTGCCTTGGTGTCGGCTGGACCACGGCCCCGGCATCGGGCTGCAGAATTGGTTCCGCGGGGATGCCGCTGAGCACGGGCTCAGGAGTGGAGCAGCCCAGGGCCAGTATGGCCAACAGTGAGGTCATGGCTGGATTGTACGCGGGAAAGGGTTAGCTCGCCCGAATGCATGTGAACGTACGGTACTTTGCCGTCCTCCGAGAGTCCGTTGGTCAGGCGCATGTGACGCTCGACGTCGCAGAGCCAAAGACAGTCGGTGAGCTCTTTCAGGACCAGTTTGGTGGGACGCCGCATCGCGCGCTGCCGGTCATGTATGCGGTCAACGAGGTGTATGTGAGCGAAGACCACCTGCTCCGTGACGGGGACGAGGTGGGCTTCATCCCGCCGCTGGGAGGTGGGTGATGTTTGCGCTCACTTCGGACCCTATTGACTCCAGGGCGGTTCGAGCAGCGGTTGCCCGCCCGGAGGCAGGCGCCGTGATCCTCTTTGAGGGCACCACACGGGACCATCACGATGGGAAGCATGTCCTCCGTCTGGAGTATGAAGCCTATGCGGGTATGGCCGAGCGAGAGATGGCCCGAATCGGCTCGGAGATTCGGGATCGATGGCCCGAGGCCCGGGTTGCCATGGTGCACAGAGTGGGTGTGGTCGCAGTCGGGGAGGCGAGCGTTGTCATCGCCGTCAGCGCCCCCCATCGGGACGAGGCCTACAGCGCAAGTCGGTTTGGTATTGATGCCCTCAAGGCTTCAGTGCCGGTCTGGAAAAAAGAAGTCTATGCCGATGGATCGGTATGGAAGGCCAACCAGTAGGGGGGAGCAATGAAGCGGCCGGATGACAGTCCCTTTCGGTTTCGAGGCAAGACGCCGGATGAGTATCCCTTGCCCGACCTCAATCCGCACATGAGGCTGCACTATGAGTTGGTGCCTCCGGTTGTGGTGGCGGAGGAAGCCCCCCTCTTCAGGGGACGGTGGAGAGAGGCGTTCCCCAATCCCGAGCTTCCCATCCACTTGGAGATCGGTCCTGGTAACGGCTTCTACCTGTCGGGTATGGCGGCAAGACATCCCAGTCTCAACTGGCTCGGCGTCGAGATTCGGTTCAAGCGCGTGGTGCTGGTCGCCAAGAAGATTCTCGGCGCTGGGGTCTCGAACGCGCGCATCGCTCGATACGACGCCTGGCAGCTCGACGACCTATTTGAGCCGGGCGAGCTCGGCGGCCTACACATCAATTTTCCGGATCCTTGGAAGCGAGAAGTCAACGCGAAGCACCGCCTCATCTGCCCGGAGCTTGTGGCGTGGTCAGCGAGAGCCCTACGACCGGGGTCGGAGGTTCGCCTCAAGAGTGACCACCGTCCAAAC
>CAZKOI010000260.1:3095-5367 GCA_964554315.1 uncultured Enterobacterales bacterium
CAAACCTCGAGCGATTTGTGGACGCGGCGAAGGGCCATCCCTTTGAGCTGACAGATTTCCGTGATGATGTCGCCGCCGTCGGTGCGCCTTGGGCTGACGACTTGGTGACGAACTACCAGTCGAAGTTCATCGAACGAGGTGAGCCCGTCTACGCCGCGATGCTCCGTCGGCTCGACGCCTAGCCCAGAGCGGCGCCAACAGGACCAGTAGCCACGATGCACTTGGCCGGCGTGCAGCGGTCATCGTGCATCCGCGGCAGCCTCCTTCCACAACCCACTCGCCCTCGGGAACTCGGGGGTCGGTTCGAAGGCGGTACTCCATAAGATTGGTGAGTCCGTCAAGGTCAGGGTCTTCGGTCGAGTCGTCTCGTGAGGTGTCTAGGCTGTACCGACGTTCCCATCGGTCACCCATGGCGTCATGGTCGGAATCTCTCGGCATCGTGAGCCGGATCTCGTGAATGGGCTCGGATGCTTTCGTGTTCAGCGGTTCGGCGATGAGCGGATCAACCGTGCCTGGCCAGTAGACGGGAACGTGCCCCGGGTCGTCTGAACACACCGACTGTGTCACTGCCGAAAGACTCCATTCCCCGTCGGGGACCCCGACAATCTCGAACGAACCGCTCTCATCGGTGGTCCCGGTGAGGAAGAATGTGGCCAAGTCTTCTTCGGACTGTATTGCCTCCCGAATGACGACCGTTGCGCCGGGGATGGGTACACCGTAGTCGTCCACGATGGTGCCCTCGATGGTGACCGCTGGGGCGAGTTGGACCGGGACCGGGTCGGCGGGTTCCTCGCCGTCCAGGTTGAAGCTGAGGATCTGGCCGAGGTCATCCCTCGCCCAGTCATCTCCGTGCCCGGCATCGCCGCCGTAGATGTAGAGGGTGTAGAGGCCTTCATGAAGGCCGCGAAAGACGGCAAGGCCGTCGGTGGTGGTCTGCGCGGCCCGACCGATCGACTGCGTATCGTTGTAGAGGACGACTGGGAGCCCGCTCAGGTCTCCGTTCGTTCGAGGTGCGTCTCCGGCCAGCTGGACAGACAAGACGACCTCGGTGGGCATCTCGATATCGAGCCCGTCTTGCCACGAGCCCTCCGTCGTCACCTCGACGGAGGTGGTGGGGCGGTCGTAGTCCGGGAGGTAGGTCGTGCCATACCCGGCAGCGGTTGCCCAGGCCGTTACCTCACCCGGGGGTATGCCGACGGCATCGTAATGGCCGTCGGAATCTGTCATCGCCTGGGTCACTTGGCCGCTGGAATAGACCCTCACCAATGCATCAGCCACTGGACCGAGAGGCCCGCGAACCGTTCCGGACACGCCGATACCCTCTAACAGCGTCCAGTCGCCAATGTCGGTGTCGTCTGGGGTCAGCAGCGCTTGTGCCTCGTCATCGGAATAGGTGTTCCCGAACCATTGCATCGGATGCCCGCTGACCAGGGTCGAGAGCGTCCACTCGCCCTGCGGCTCAAGTCCCATAAGAACGAAGCCTCCGTCACTGTCCGTTGCAGCCTCTCGATTGTGGTGACCGCTCAGGCTGCGGGCCTGAATTCGAGCGGCGCCAACAGGTTCGCCGCCCACATCGACGACTCGCCCGGTGACGATGTGCCCCGGTGGAACAACGATGTTGGTCTGCACACTCTGTGGCCCCGTGCTTACCCGCGTGCCGTCGCAGAGATCTGCCGTGCTGGGGTGGTAGCGAGGCACGAGGTTCTGATCGGCACGAGGGCGGGCCAGAATGCGATAGACGCCTTCCGGTAGGCCCTGGAATCGGTAGTGGCCCTGGGCGTCGGTCTCAGCGGATGCAGCCTGCAGTTGAGAGTTGATGGCCAAGACCTCCGCGCCGACCACAGGCGCGCCATCCGGGTCCTGAACCATGCCGGCGAGGAGGGCCGCGGAAGCGGGCATTGCGAGCAGGATGTAGAGCAAGGCGTTGCCTCCAGCGGACGGCGTTGTCGTCATCTTAATCCGTTGGCGACACTAGATTTGCGCTTGCTGGGGTGAGACCGGAAGCAGTAGATTGGCGGGGCCTCTTTTTTTAGTCGGGAGAGACATGCGCTTCAGGGGACGAGAACGGACGGGCTCTGGCGTGAGGGTGGCGCTCATCGACAGCGGGTTGGATACCATGGACCCTCGGGTCTCCAGCGCAAAGATTTCAGGCTGGAATGTCAGCCTGAGTGCGACGGGGCATGCGTTGATTGGCGCGGGCTTCAACGACCTCCATGGCCACGGTACGGCGATGGCTGCAGCTCTCCTTGATTCGGCCCCAGACGTCGAGATT
>CAZKOI010000261.1:0-5342 GCA_964554315.1 uncultured Enterobacterales bacterium
GTGCGGAAGAAGTATACGGCGACGGCATCGACAACGACTGTGATGGTGTGATCGATGGTGGAGCGGCGGGCGTCTACTTCTCCGAGGGCGCCTTTGCCGCGGCCATCAGCATGCTTGGCGATCGCATTGACTTTGAAGAGCCCGTCATCGGCGCGCGGATAACGGACCAGTATTGGCGTCGGGGTGTGGAGTTTATTGGCGAGGTCGAAGTCGACGATGCCATAGGCGCTTCGCCGCCGGTCGATACTCAGGCGGGTCGCGTGGTGGGGGACACGCTTCACCTGAACTTCGTCGAGAACCAGCCTGCGGTCGCGCTTTGGCTGCTGGACGTCGACGGCACCATTACCATCGAGGGCCATAGAGACGGCGTTGAAATGTACAGCGATACGCTTGCGCCAGGTCTGGACGGATTCGTCGGATTGGAATTTCCAGTTCCCATTGATCGGTTCACGCTCCGCAACAGCATCAGCGGTGAAGAGTGGGGCATTGACAACGTGACGTTCTCGGTCCTTGGGCTGGATGACGCCGATGGAGATGGCTTCACGGAGCGAGACGGCGACTGCGATGACACCCGCGCCAGTGCGTATCCTGGCGGTGAGGAGACCTGGTACGACGGCATCGACGGCGACTGTGCTGGCGATGACGACTTTGACCGTGATGGAGACGGCTACGCGAGCACGCTCGGGGGCGGCTTTGACTGCGACGACTTTGAGGACTCGACCCATCCCGGGGCGGAGGACGAGTGGTACGACGGCGTCGACTCGGATTGTCGTGGTGATGACGACTTTGACGCGGACGGCGATGGGCATCGCGCAGGCTTGTACGGCGGTACCGACTGTGACGACGACGCCTCCGAGATTCACCCGGACGCGGATGAGGTGTACTACGACGAGGTCGATGACGACTGCGATCCCACCACCGACTACGATGCGGACGGCGACGGCTACGCCTCGTCTGGTTTTCCGGGGGCCATCGGTGCCATTGGTGTGGGCGACTGCGATGATTCCAGCGGCAGCACCCACCCCGATGCGGTGGAGACTTGGTACGACGGGATCGACTCGGACTGCGCGGGCGACGACGACTTTGACGCCGATGGCGATGGCCACATTCCGCTTGCTTACGGGGGTGACGACTGTGATGACGGCGATGGCGGTGCTGTACCTGGCGCCCCGGAGGATGCCTGCTACGACGGTGTAGATGCCGACTGCGACGGCCACAGCGACTTCGACTGCGACCGAGACGGACACGACGCCGTAGAGTGGGGTGGCGATGACTGCGCGGACGATGACCCGGCTCTCTACCCGGGCGACGGGGTCACGCCGATTGGGGTCGACGCCGACTGCGACGGTTTCGTTGGTCTGGCGAGCGGCGGGCCCGACTGCGACGACGCCGATGGGGCCATTCATCCCGGTGCGGATGAGGTCTGGTACGACGGCCGCGACTCGGACTGCGATGGCGGCGACGACTACGATCGAGACGGTGACGGACACCGTCCAGCGGCATGGGCAGCAGAAGGCGACGCTTTCGACTGTGACGACGGCGACGCGGACATCCATCCCGGTGCTGTGGACGGCTGCGGGGGTGGGGACGAGGACTGCGACGGGGAGGTAGACGAGGACTGTGCGCCGCTCGAAGACACCGGTGAGGTGTCGCCAGCGCATGATACCGGTGACACCTCACCGGGTCCCGCAGATGGTGGCTCATCCACGGATACAGGCGGAGCGCCTTCAGCGGATTCGGGAGATCCAACTACGATAGACACGGGTGGCGATGAAGGGGCAGGTGGTGCCCAAGACTCCGGTGGTGGGGGATTTGCTCCGCGTGCGCCTTCCAGTGCTGGCCCACCGAGCCGCGGAAAGACGGAGGGTTGTGGTTGCAAATCAATGCAATTCGGCCCATCATTTGGGTGGATTCTTGCCGCAGTGACTGCGCTTAGGCGAAGAAAGCGCGAGTCTTAGGGGTTTTTAAATGAAGCAAATCGTTCTCAGTCTAGCGTTTACCGGTGTGCTCGGGTGCAGCTCGGATTACAAAGTTGGCGCGGCAGCTTCGAGCTACACCGTCTCCCCCGATCTAAATGACCTCGGGGTTGTGTCTGTTGGTGAGACGGTCGTGTTCACGGTGATGATTTCCCACACCGGTGGGGCACCTATCGACATCATCTCGACGGACGTCATCAACATCGAGGGAGACTACTTCGGCCGAAGCACCGCTCCGATGACCAAGGAGCTTGAGTCCGACGGCGAAGTGCCGGTGAACTTTGAGTACACGCCCGAGGGTGAGGGGTACCACTACGGCCGCATCATCGTGAAGACGGATGCTTCGAAGGATCCGGAGCAGGTCGTAGAGGTTCGGGGTCAAGCCGCGAACCCCACACTCACGCTCTACCCCTCGGTGGTCGACTTCGGGCCTGTGGCCGTTGGTTCGAGCGCTGTGGAGAAGGTAACCATGGTCAACGAGGGCACCATCGCCATCGAGATCACCGAGCTGCCGGTCGTGAACCCAGTCTTTGCGGCGTCGTTGGCCCTGCCGTACCGAATGGAGCCGGGCGATCGGGTCGAGGCTCCCTTCAACTTCGCGCCGGATGACGACCTCGAGCAGACGACGGATGCGAAGGTGGTGCTCTCGACCGGCTTTGAATTCTCGGGCGTGAGGCTTCGCGGAAACGCCTGCTCCACGGCCTCGGGCGACCTGTATGACCAAGACGGCGACGGATACAGCGTCTGCGGTACGGACTGCGATGACAGCGACCCTGATGCCCGACCGGGAGCCGAGGAAGTGTGCAACGGGCGCGACGACAACTGCGACGGAACGGTTGACGAGGGCACGTCCTGCTACGACGACGACGGCGATGGTCAGTCGGAGGATGAGGGCGACTGCAACGACAGCGATCCCGGCATCCACCTCGGAGCAGTCGAGGACATGGCCAACGGGATGGATGACGACTGCGATGGCGTGGTTGACTCCGGTGCTACCGACCTCGATGGCGATGGCTTCAGCGCAGAGGGGGGTGATTGCGCGGAGTTTGATTCCTCGGTCCACCCTGGCGCAGAAGAGCGCCCCGATGGAATCGACAATGACTGTGACGGCATCGTCGACGAGGGCACGGTCGTCTACGACGACGACGGTGACGGCGTCACAGAGGTAGAGGGCGACTGTGACGACACCGACATCCACGTGAGCCCGATTGCAATGGAGATCGCGGACTGGGTCGACAACGACTGCGACGGGGCTGTCGATGAAGGCACCATGTACGCCGACGACGACGGTGATGGCTTCTCGGAGTTTGGTGGGGACTGCAACGATGCCGATCCGAGCAGGAGCCCAGGGTACCCTGAGATTGAGGGCGACGGCATCGACAACAACTGCGATGGGATCGCGCTGTGAGGGCCGCCTGGATCTCGGCGTCGGTGCTGGCCACGGTGGTCGGCACATCCGCCCGTGCCGAGACCATTCTGTACTGCAATGACTACAACCTGAGCACGGATCGTATGGCGATGGCGCTCGATGGGTTTGAGTCGACCCACAGCATTACGCGTACGTCGTCCCTGGGGTCCTGCGACTCGATGATATCGAGCGGTTCTTGGGACCTCGTCATCTACGCGGTGCAGAACTGGAGCCACGGAAGTGCGGCGCTCAACAGCTATGTCTCGTCGGGCGGAATGGCCATCATGCAGGACTGGACACGCGACGGTGGCCGCGCCTCTGCATTTCGCATCAGCTGGAGCTCAACCAACTATTCATCGATGTCCATCACGGACAGCCGTCTCTCAGCAGGACTTTGGACCACCTCCGTCTCATTGTCGAACCCGGGCTGGGGCATCTACAGTGTCTCGTTCTCGGTTTCTTCCGGTGAGATCCTCGCAACCTCGGCCTACGGAAACGCAGCGATTGCCCTGACCAACGATGGGCGTACGATCGTAAACGGTAACCTGACGGACACCATCTCTGACGTCAGCCTCGGTGCCCAGATCTACGCCAACGAGATCAACATCCTGCTTGGTGGCTGTGACGCCGATGACGACGGATACGAGCGGCCGAGTTGTGGGGGTCCAGACTGCGACGATGACGACCCTTGGGTGAACCCTGGTGCCATTGAGATTCCCTACGACGGTGTGGACAACGACTGTGACGGAGCCGACTTGGCCGATGTGGACGGCGATGGCTTTGACTGGGACGGCGTGGGCGGCTTGGACTGCGACGATGGCGAAGCATCCATACACCCTGACGCTGCGGAGGTGCCGTATGACGGGCTCGATAACGACTGCGACGGCGGTGACCTCACGGACGTTGACGGCGACGGGCACGACTGGATCGGAGCAGGCGGTGACGACTGCGCGGACAGCGATGCCTCGGTGTATCCAGGTGTCATGGCCGAGACGCCAGACGGCGTCGATGAGGACTGCGACGGTACGGTCGACGAAGGAACCGCCCTCTTCGATGATGACGGAGACGGGTACACGGAGACCGGCGGGGACTGCGATGACGGTGACCCTGACGCTCACCCCGGAGCGACGGAGGTTCTCGATGGCGTCGACGAGGACTGCGATGGTCTCGTGGATGAGGGCACCGTTGGCTATGACGACGACGGGGACGGCTTCACCGAGCTAGACGGAGACTGCATCGACTCTGACCCGTCCGTGTCGCCCGCCGCGACCGAGGTATGGGGGGATGGGATCGACAACGACTGCGACGGAACCGTTGATTCCGGTGCGACTGATGTCGACGAAGACGGTTACTCCGCCGCTGCGGGTGACTGCGATGACCGCGACGGAGATACCCACCCTGGCGCTGAGGAAGTGCCGGATCTCGTGGACAACGACTGCGACGGACTCATCGATGAGGGCACCTCGCTGTACGACGATGACTTTGACGGATTCACGGAGGCCGAGGGGGACTGCAACGACGCGGACTATGGGGTCGGACCCGAGGCGGACGAGGTTCCGGACGGTAAAGATAACGACTGCGACGGCTTGGTCGACGAGGACACCGAGCGGTCGGATGATGACGGCGATGGCTTCTCGGAAGAGGCAGGGGACTGTGACGATGACGACGACGCGGTTCACCCAGGCGCCTCAGAGGTTCCCGATAATGGACTGGATGACGACTGTGATGACGACATCGACGAGACTCCCGGGGACATTGACGGCGACGGCTACAGCACAGCAGACGGTGACTGTGACGACGAAGACGGCTGGGCGAACCCCGGTGCACCTGAGATGTGCGACGGCCTCGACAACAACTGCAACGGCGAGATTGACGAAGGCTGTGTAGACAGCGTTGACGGTGAGGAAGGGCCGGTGGGCGAGAAGGCGGGCTGCAGCACCGTGTCCTCGGGTTCCTCG